>CAJXKU010000001.1 GCA_913055945.1 uncultured Lentisphaerota bacterium
CGGCCGCGCCGTCGACGGCGGACCCTCGATCGCTTCTTTATAAGTGGCCGCCACTCTTTCAACGAACGACCCCGTCAGAGCGCCTTCCGGTGATTAAACCGAGTTAAATCGGGCGTAATTCGGCTGAACGGCTTGCGTCATTAAAGTGGGTCGGGCGCCGAGGGGAAGTCGCTATGAACGCGATCCGAACGACGCTGCTCGTGGCGCTGGCCACGGTGGTACTGATCGGGACCGGCGCGGCCGCCGGCGCCGTCGCGGCGACGCCCGGGCCGGGCGACGCGCCCGGCGACGCGGGGCCGCCGAGCGACCTCCCGGACCAAGTGCCGGACTTCGTCGGCGGGGTCCTCGATAGCGTGAACGAGTTCCTCGGCGGCGGCGTCGACGACCTCGGTGAGACCGTGAGCGAGGTCGCCGGGAACGGCGCCGGCGATGGCGAGGATGACGGGTCCGACGCGAGCGACGGGGAGGAGGCGTAACGTGACGGACCGGACGCCGGACTCGGACGCGTCCGCCCTCGACGCTCTCGACCGCCGGACGTACCTGCAGGCGATCGGTACGGCTGTTGTGGGAAGCGCCGTTATTCTGCTGGGAAGCCTCCACGTCTACCTCGTGCATCGTATTCACGAGCTGAACCTGAACAAGATCAACGAACTGATGACCAGGGATGAACTTACCCGTTTGTTCAATCTGCGCGCAGGTCAGGAAGCTCTGCAGAGGGAGATGGAACGTGCAGAGAGGTATCAGGAAGCGTTCGCCGTGCTATCCATAGACTTGGATAATTTTAAGACCGTGAACGATACCCTCGGTCATAGCGCAGGCGATGACCTTCTTGTTAAGGTTGCAGACACGTTGAAGGCGTCCAGCCGTAGAACGGACATTCCCGTCAGGGTTGGCGGAGATGAATTTTTGATGATTCTTCCGAACACCGGTATCGGCGGGGCTGTTGTACTCGCTTCGCGGCTCATTGAGCACATCCGGAAGCTATCTGTGCAGGAGGGGGAAGAGGTTGAAAATCAGATTCCGATCAGCGCCAGCATAGGAACTGCAGCGTTCCCTGATCATGGCACAGACGGGGAGAAACTGTTACAGAAAGTGGACAAAGCACTTTACAAGGCAAAGAACAACGGGGGAAGCCAATACAGCTTACCGCAGGAATAAGCGAACCTTTAAGCAGGAAACCGGCCCGCTGTCAGGACTGAATCCGATTGGCCCGAGTCTGTGTTTCTGTTCTTCATCCCGGACAATAAAAACAAGAGACGAAAGCCGGAGAGCATAATACCCGGTCTTTTTAGTTAAAATGCGTACACCTCCGTGCGCCCGTAATGCCAGGCGACGCAGGGAGATTTTACGGGTGTACCCATATGTACACCACGGAATTGTTATCTGTGCAGTGTCCGTTATGTTAAAACAAGAACAGGGATACTGGGAATCGCTCCTACAGACGAGAAGTAAGTGGAGTTGCACTAATGCGCGTTCTGATTGTCGAAGATGAAAAGACGTACGCTCAAATGCTTAAGCGCCTTCTTGAGAAAGAAGGCTACGAAGATGTGGCTTTGGCCCAAAGCGGAGAGGAAGCACTTGAAAAGCTGGCGCAGGGGCCATTTGACGTATTGGTTTCCGATATCTGCCTTCCCGGTATGAGTGGGCTCGACTTGGTGCCTCGGGCTCGAAAGAAAATTGCCGGACTGGATGTCATACTGATGACCGCCTTCGCTGATATAGCTTCAGCCCGTGAGGCCCTGCGACAAGGGGCCCTCGATTATCTGGAAAAGCCCTTCGACAACAAGGATATCCTTTCGCTTCTTTCCAAGGTGCAAGCCCGAAGACAGGCTCGGGGCAATCGTTCCGGCACCGACACAGAGACATTTGACGGAATGATCACAAGCAGTTCAGTGATGCACGAGATTTTTAGAAAAATTGACAAAGCCGCTCGATCCCAAGTACCTGTGCTGATATGTGGTGAAAGCGGTACCGGTAAAGAACTGGCCGCTCGAGCGGTGCATCAACAGAGCGACCGTTCGGAAGGGCCGTTCGTCGTCATCCACTCTCCGGCCTTACCGGATACACTGCTGGAAAGCGAATTGTTCGGGCACGAAAAAGGAGCTTTTACCGGTGCTGATACACAGAAAACGGGAAAATTCGAAGTGGCGAATGGGGGCACACTTTTTTTCGACGAAATCGGGGAAATGCCGTTAAGGCTCCAGCCTAAGCTCTTACGTTTTCTGCAGAATTACGAATTCAACCGGGTCGGGGGATCACAGTCCAAGAGTGTGGACGTTCGTGTCATAGCAGCCACGAACCGCGATCTGGACGATGAGCTTCGGGCAGGCAACTTCCGGGAGGATCTGTTTTACAGACTGGACGTTGTGCGTATTACTATTCCGCCTCTTCGGGAACGCCCCGAAGATATTGAACCGTTGGCCAAACACTTCATCCGCCAGCAGGGATACCCCGAAACGATCCTTGCCCCTGATGCGCTGCGGATTCTGCAGGAACACCAGTGGCCGGGCAATGTGCGCGAATTGATCAATGTCATTGAAAGTGCGGTCATCGAAACTGAAGGAGAAAATATTACTGCGGAGACCCTGTCAAGCAAAATAAGTTCCGCCGCAGCGCAAAAAAGAAACGGCTCTCCTGCTCCGCAAGCTGTCGAAGACGAAACATCGACGCTGGACTTGCAGGATAACGAAGCGCGTCTGATCCAAAAGGCCCTGAAGCAGAGTGAAGGAAACAAATCCAAAGCAGCAGAACTTCTGGGTATAACAAGGCGCCGGCTTTACTCCCGTATGGACCGGTTGGGCCTGACTTCTAAGGACTAGCCGTTAATGTGCAACGGTCGATGCGCGAAGTTCCGTGCCGCGTTTGAGAACTGAACGACTCACCATTCATAATTGATGTAAACAGATGTCAACGTCGATGTCGGACGTAACCCTGGAGTTGTTCTCCAGCGACGGTGTTGTCCAGCAAGCTGCGATACAAAAGAGGGGGCTTAAAAGTTGAAAATCGGCGGAGGGCCACTATATTACTATAGCGGATAGAACGGTAGCTTTGACCCCACATAATTGAGCTCCCCATACAAAAGTTGGAACCGTAAACGAAATTGGAGGAAAACATGGCAAATCAAGCACGTCTCTATAACATTGTTCCGTTGCTGCGGGCGGCTGAGCAGAGTTCCCAGGAAGGACATCATGCCGCTGTTGGTGCGTACAACATAAATTTCTATGCCCAGGCCGAAGGTGTCGTGGAAGGCCTGAAGCGCACCGATTCTCCCGGGATTATTCAGGCCAGCAAGGGGGCGAATAAGTTCCAGGGCGGACCGGATAAGCTCCAGTATATGCTTTTTAAAGCGGCTACGGATCTGGGCTATGATGTCCCTATGGCCCTGCACCTTGACCATGGCAATGAAAAGGCGGCCAAGGAGTGCATCGAAAAAGGCTACAGCTCAGTTATGATCGACGGATCCGGAGATCATATCACCGAAAACTTCGGCTTGACCGAGAAAATCACCGCGCTGGCTCATGAAAAAGGGTTGAGCACGGAAGGCGAACTCGGGCAACTTGCGGGTGTTGAAGAAGACGTCGAACACGAGTTCAGTAAATACGCCGATCCGGTAGTTGTCCCCGCCTTTTTCCGTCTCACCGGCGTTGATGCATTGGCCGTAGCGTACGGTACCTCTCACGGTCCCACAAAAGGCCGGACAGATCTGGTCAACCTGAATATCGTTGCCGATTCTTATGCCCGCCTGCGTAATGATAATCTGAATGAGGATCACTTCCTGGTGGGCCACGGTTCCTCTACAGTACCGTCGAAGTACGTTGCTTTGATCAACGAATATGGCGGCAACCTTAGCGATACAAGCGGTGTACCGGAAGCGATCCTGAAACAGGGGAGATACGTCGGACTTCGCAAGTTTAATATCGATACCGATCTGCGGCTTGCTATGACGGGGTACGTACGCAAATGGGTCCACGAAAACGCAGATGCAGCTGAATCCTCCGAATTGGTAAGCAAAATCAAGGGCACGCTGGACGGTAAGCTGCCGGCATACGATAAAAACGGCGAACAGGTAAAGCCTGAGGAAATCACCGACCCCAGAAGTTGGCTTACGCCGATTGTGGAGTCGAACCCGGATGCTTTGCGGGAACATTACAAAGATACGGGTGACGAAGCATTCATCGAACTGATGGGGGTCGTTAAAGAAACCGTGGCCGAACACGTGGCGTATCTGAATGACGCCGTATTCAACAATAAAGGACTTGCAGAGAAAGTAGAGGGGCAACCGTTTGCAACTATAGGTAAAGAGGATGTTGCCTCTTTACTGAAAAGCTGATCAGCCGCACAGACCGGCCTGAAAAGGCTTTGCTCACATAAGCCTCTTTCTCAGCTGAACAAAAGGTTGGAGCGGTTACCATCTGTCTGAAAGAGCCGTTCCAACCTTTTTTTACGTCCGTGCACATATCGTGCACGTATAGGGAATATATGCTTCGATTACAGACATTGGACAAACGAGTAAACGTGGTATCGTATGGGTGAGCGTATGAGAGAGAAAGCGAGCCAAGAGAGTTGATGCTTCCGAGGTGCTCGTGGAGAAAAGAATGTTCAAAAGGCGGGGTGTCGATCGCCTAAGGGAACAAGTGAACGCAACAAGCGTGGAGCATGGGTTCCGTAGGATTCTTTTTTTTAAGCTCTTTATTGCAGGATTGGCCCGTTGTGGGATGGATGGCTCCACCGAATGAGGCTATGGTAAGGGTAGTGTCGAGGTAACACTCAGGGTAAAGACAAAGGAGCTTTACTGTTGCGGTTTCAGTGTCCACATTGCGGCGGTATAAACGAGGTAGATGACTCGTCAGCAGGTAAGGCGGTGAACTGCACAAGCTGCAGTACGGCGGCCGCCGTACCCCCGCATCATCTTGCTCCCGGAGCCGTGGTTAACGATTTTGTAATTAAAGAGAAAATCGGTAGCGGCGGCAGCAACACGACTGTATATCAGGCCCACCAGATTTCCCTTGATCGACCCGTAGCGTTAAAAATCGTCCATGAGGCCGAAGAGCAGGACGAGAGCGTACGTAACGAACTGTTGCGCGAAGGACGTGCTGCGGCGCGTTTGACCCACTCCTCGATTGTACAGGCATATGCGGCCGGAGAAGAAGGCGGCGTATACTATTTTGCCATGGAATACGTAGAAGGGACCACCCTTCACGAGATTCTTACGCAGACCGGACGCATGGTCGTGGACCAGGCTTTGACCATCATTGCCCAGATTGCTGAAGCGCTGGCGCACGCCTGGGAAAAAGAGCAGCTTGTGCACAATGACATTAAACCCAGCAACATTATCCTGTCAAAAAGGGGGGAGAAAAAACTTGCCGACCTTGGGCTGGCTCACCGGCCTGCCGAATCAGCTGAACAGGATGAGACGGTCTCGGGTACTCCCCAGTATATTGCCCCTGAACACCTTCAGGGAAAAGGCATCGACTGCCGCGCGGATATTTACAGCCTTGGCGGCACGCTATACTGCGCGCTCACCGGCACGCCGCCGTACGTGGGAAAAAATGCTTTAGAAACAGCGAAAAAACATTTGACTACACGTCTGACCCCTCCGGAGAAAATTGTGTCAGAAATCTCGGCCAATGTTTCCCACCTTGTCCAATGCATGCTCACCAAACGTCCGGAACATCGTTACAGCTCCTACCGGGAACTGCTGCAGGATATGAAACGGGTTCAGCGCGGAAAAGCCCCCACGAAGGAACTGCCCGAAGATGCTCAGAAACCGTTGTTATTCGAAGATGGCGAAGAGCAAACCGGCGAAGGGAAAGAGGGCAGTGAGAAGAAAAAACGGGAAACTCGATCACAGAAAAAAGAAGACAGTGAACGGGGAACGGAAAGTAAGGGGAGTGCCGGAGGAAAGCGGCTGAAAACACATTCCGGACGTTCAAAGAAAACACTGTCGCATAAAGGTAAAAGTTCCCGGTCAGATTCCGGCAGTGAAGGTGATGCCCGGGCGGCCTCAACCAGAAGCGGCAGTGGTCGGTCAGGGCGAACGCGGCCGAACACTGCGCAGTCTAAGGCAGAAGGGGATCAGAACAACCAAACAGGAACTCAGGAGCAAAAAGCGTCTGCCGGAAAAAAGAAAGCTGCAGTGGGCGTACTTTGCCTGCTGGCCCTGCTTGTTGCAGGAGGCGTAAGCGTTGTTTTGATTTCCGGCGGTGAGTCTTCCTCCTCGGACGGAAAAAACGGGCAAAACCAGGCATCCCAGGGAGAATCGGAGAATTCAGCTGATTCCGGCGGGACTGGTGAAAATGAAAAACGAAAGAACACTCTCCTCGAGTTAAAAAAGATGGTGAAGTCTAATGCGGACGCTTCAGAAATTCTGCAAACAGCCGAGACCGCAATTGCTCAGGCCCAGGGCGAGACAGTCTTCATTACAAAAGTACGCAAAATTATAAGGAAAGTTCTTGAGAAAAAGGTTCGGCAGGAACGACAGGTCCACCATCAGAAACAAATGCAGAACTGGGAAGAACGTGCACAGAAGCTGAGAAGGCAACACCTCAAAGAGACCGCTGAAGAAAGGCGTGCAGCAGTTGAACGTCTGCGCAATGCGGCCAAAGGTGTAAACGCACAAGAGTGGGCCGAATCGTACTGGGAACGGGCTACGCGGTTGCAGAAAAAAGCCAGGCAGGCTTTTGAAGAGGAAAATTTTGAGAAAGCCGGCGCGCGGTGGCAAAGCGCAAAAGAAGCTTTACAGGAAGCTATACAGGCCGGCCGAGAAAAGCAGGAAGAAAAACAAAACCTGAAACAGCGATATGACAAATTGCGGGAAAAGGCCCTAAACCTTTGTCGAAAGAACAAATACTTGAAGGCGAAGGAGCTCTTTATTCCTTTAAAAACGAGTGATTTTCCGGAATGTCAAGCCTGGGCGGAGCAGAAGATGAAGACGATAGATGTTGCCAAGGAAGTTTTCTCCAGCGTGGCCGGCACAGATAACAAACTGAAAGGCAAAGACTTCACTGGTAGAGACGACAATTGGAAAGTGGATTACATAGGTTCCTCGAAGATCGGACTTCGTCTCATCGAGACAAGTTACAAAAATGGAGAATGGAAGAAGGAAACAACGAGGAAGACAAAGCTTCCCTTGAAAGATGTCTCTGCTTCGGCAATGTTGGATCTTTACAAGATGTTGAAGCTGGGCAGCAAAGACAAAAAGCTTACATCAGAGTTGAAATATAAGTTTGGCGCTTATTTACTTGCCAGGGGAAAAAATAAAAGCGCTCTGGATATGGCGAAAAACTTTTTAGCGGCATACGGAAAGCCGCCCTCGTCAAAAATGCTGAAGGAGTTGGAAAAGGTCCGGGTACTGGTCGTTGAACGGAGCTGGACGAAAAGACTTGACAGGCTGAAGCTGTGGGTCAATCAGGGTCGGATGGAAAAAGCGAAAAGGTTTGTTGAGTACCTAAAGCAGAAATACCCGGATAAATATGCTGAAAGTAAAGAAGAAATTCGCCGGATACTGCGAGAGTAATGCGCATTGTTCATTTTTCAGATACCCACGTGTTTCGCGCCCCCCGGGATGTCAGGGCGTTTCTGGACAAACGTCTCTTAGGCGTAATAAATTTCAGCCTCCGCCGGCAATCCCGAATTGATTACAATCTTTTCGATCGGGCTGTCTCAACAATAAAATCCTTGGCACCGGATGTAGTTGTGTGCACCGGCGATCTTACGGCTGTGGGAACGCCTCAGGAATTCGCCGACGTTCTGGATGTATTGGCTCCTCTCCGCAACAACCCGGCATTTGACTTCATCTTTGTGCCGGGAAACCACGATGCCTACGTGCCGCGCAAACGGTGTAAGGAGAGCCTTCGGGAAACGTTTTACGAACTCAACAGTGGTCGATGGAAGCTTGATGATCTTCCGGTTACCTTGGAGAAGGACAACCTTCGGTTTTTCGTCGTGAATCAGGCACAACCCACGAATCTGTTTTCTTCTGCCGGTATTACCTCTGATGCTGAGCTGGAACAACTCCGAACGGAGCTTAATGCTCCTCGTAAAACCGGGGAGAAACGTCTGATGATATCCCACTACCCGACGCTTAACGGTGAGGGACACCGGCTTCCTTGGCCCCGCCGCCACACCAAAGACCGGCAATTCATGAAAATTCTGGATGATGGACAGATTGATATTCTGCTCAGTGGCCACGTTCACACGCCGTTTAAACACGTGCAACCTAACAGTACACTCCAGATTTCTGCAGGTGCATTGACGATATACGGACAGATCAATGTCCTTGAATACAGTCCCCAGACAGGAACATTCCGGCAGTACTGGAAGGATATTAAAAAGCCTCAGACGCCTCGCCCTGACGCGATGGAATCACAGACTCTTCTGCAGGCAAAGGCCCGGGAGTGAAGGGTGCTCGAACCTCGGACGGGCACATTTATGTAGGGGCAACGGGATGTCACCGCCGGCAAAACAGTTGGTCGTGAGCAAGCTGAGTAGCACCTGTTATTTTACTACACTAGTGATAGGGATCAGGATATTTCAACTGTATGAAATCACCTTGTTAATGGACAAAGGGGACTGTGTATGCATCAACCGTTTTTAACTACCAGCAGAGGAATCCTTTTTGCGGAGGATTGCCTTTCGTTCCTGGCGGATGTCTCGTCTAATTTTGCAGATTGCGTTTTTGCCGATCCCCCTTTTAATCTCGGAAAAGACTATAAGAACGGATATGAGGATAACATAGGCAGTACAGCATATTTCCGGTGGTGTCAGGAGTGGCTTAACGAATGTTGCCGTATTCTTAAGCCAGGAGGTGCCATCTTTGTTTACGCCACCCCAGAACTTGCCATCCGTTTTGCAAATATCCTAAGCGACATAGCTGACTTCCGACATTGGATTGCATTGTCGATGAAGGGAACCTACCCCCGAGGCAACAAACTATATCCTGCTCATTACGCTCTTTTATATTACACGCTAGGTCAGCCGAAAACCTTCAACAATCTGCGCGTACCTATTCCTACATGCCGACATTGCGGAAAAGAAACTAAAGATTACGGAGGGCACCGAAATAAACTTAACCCTGAAGGTTTAAATCTTACTGACTTTTGGGAAGATACTTCACCAAACAGACATCGTAAGTTCAAGGTCCGCCCGGGGGTCAACGAACTGAAGCTTACTATTCCGGAACGGGCTATTCTGATTGCCACGAATGAGAACGACATTGTGTTCGATCCTTTTGGCGGTGGAGGTTCTACTTACCAGGCCGCTGAGCTCCACAACCGATTTTGGTTAGGGACAGAAATGTATGACAGCGGCCATATTCGACGACGTCTTCTTGAACGCTTCCCTTTCTCGGTCGATAGAAAACCAGATTTCGATATAAGTAAAGCTTTGGATAACTATGAAGATTACCAACATCATTTACTACAACGGAGCGCACCAGAAAATATGCCGTCTCGGACTGGCTGAACTGTTTCTCGAAGTACAGGACGCCCTGCTTTCGCTCTCCGTAGAACTAAAAGAAGAAAAAGATGCGAACGGCGGCGCTGAATTGCGAAAGATGATCGATGCCAAGTTTGAAGCGTTAGGTGACTGGGAAAAGATATCTGCTGGGGGCATAGATTGGAAGAAAAAACTCCGCTATAACCAGACAATCCTCGTACGATTGGGGGTCGAGCTCCAAGTATCAGCTCGGAGTGACCTGCTTGTGCGTGACATTGTTCATTTTCGCAAAAGTATTGATGATGGTGAAATAGATGTGGGGTTAGTGATTGTGCCTGATCATAAACTGCAACGCTTCTTACCGGATAGGACCCCTTGTCTTCAGGATGCCACTCGGTATATCGAAAAAGAGTTTAAAGAGGCGATGAATTATCCGCTTATAGTGCTTGCGATTGAACACGACGGACCGGGGGAAATTCTGCAAAAACAAGCAAGAAAGGCTTGATCACGATGCCCCACGTTTATGGATTAATTTGGTTTTGCAGTTATTGGTTCATGCTCTTGCGTACTTCCTATCATCCTAAAATACGCAGCAGAAAAACCAAAGAATGTATAAGTGCTTCTTTTAAGATGTTTGCTTAGCTTCTCGGCATCTTTTGCCCGCTATGGTAAACTGAAACCCGGACATTCAGCTTGGGATCAGAATCGGGCTACGCGCTTGAGTTCTGCAGGTCAACGCAAGGGGCCGATTTCTACGGGCCAGGCGTAGCAGATGGGTATTCACACAGAGAGGCGAGTCAGGTCAGTGTGCGTATTACGCGTTATGTATCTGTTCAAGAAGTTCAGCGCCGTGAGCATTAACGGCGATAAACGTCGGATTCGTTACGTCCTCCTTATTGTAAACGAGCGGTTCCCGGTGGTCATAAGTAAGGACGTAACCGCCGCTTGCTTCTACTATGGCCTGTGCGGCGCCGGTATCCCATTCCATGGTGGGCGCCAGGCGCGGATAAATATCCGCTTCCCCGTCCGCCAGAAGACAGAATTTTAAGGAACTTCCGGCTGATGTGAGCTCGACATCTGTGGACTTTTGTTTCACAGTGTCAATAAACCGTTGGGTCTCGTCATCCAGATGAGAACGGGAGGCGACGATCCGCACAGTATCGCTGTCCGTGTTCTTACTATCCTCGTTGAGCTTTATCCAGCCTCCGTTTTCTTTGCGCCGATAGGCGCCTTCGCCTAAAATTCCCGCATAGGTCAGTTCCACAGCGGGCGCATGGACAACACCGAGGAGAGGGCGGTTCTCAGCCACCAGAGCGATATTGATGGTAAACTCGCCGTTTTTGTTGATAAATTCTTTCGTACCATCCAGGGGATCGACCAGCCAGAAAAAATTCCATTGCCGACGGGTTTCGAAAGCGATCTCTTTGTTTTCTTCGGAGAGAATCGGCAGAATTTCTTCCTCGTGCGCGTCGTGCAGAGTTCTGAGTCCTTGACAGATTACCTCATTCGCCTTCGTGTCGGCACGGGTCAGTGGCGTGTCGTCTGCTTTACGCGTTTGTCCAACATCATCCTCTCCATAGACGTCCAGTACCTCTTGCCCGGCTTTTTCAGCTAAAGAGACCACTTCGCTTACCAAGTGAGATACGTCGAAGCTGTCACGTATTGAGTTTGATTGTAACATATTGAAGACCTTTCTCGTTGGCGGAAACTATCTGAACATTTCCGATTGTTCCACTTCGGAGTTCTCAACAGTTCTGAGAAGCGTAAGCCTACCTGCGATCCTTCGTCAGTGTGCTGTGTAGAAGTTTTTGACTGTATCTACCACCGCCTCTGCCTGTTCCGCGGTAAGTTCCGGATAGACAGGTAAGGCGAGGGTTTCAGCGGCCGCGTTTTCGCTTTGCGGAAAGTCTCCGCTGCCGTATTCCAGGTATTGAAGACACTCCTGCTGATGGAGGCATTTCGGATAATAGATCGCCGTACCGATGGCGTTTTCTTTCAAGTGGTGAAACAGTGCATCCCGTTGCTCGGCGCGGATGACGTATTGGTTGAAAACATGGCGATCCGTCTTTACATTGGGCGTAGTGATTCTGCCTCCGCCGGGGGCGTCCGGGGCGCCGCTTGTGCCTTCGGCGGGTTCTTCGGCCAATCCCTCTTCGGCGAAGCGCCGGTTGTAGTAATCTGCATTCCTCTGCCTTGCCTCGGTCCATTCATCGAGATATTTCAATTTTACAGAAACAACTGCTGCCTGTAAAGCGTCGAATCGCATATTCGCGCCCACATAAGGGTGATGGTAACGCTCCGTCATGCCATGCACTCGCAGACTTCGGAGTTTTTCCGCACGCTCAGGATCGTTCGTGGTGACCATTCCGCCATCGCCCGCACCGCTCAGGTTTTTTGACGGGAAGAACGAGAAGCAGCCGTAATGTCCGATATTTCCCGCCCGATTCTCTGCGTGTTCTGATCCGATCGCCTGGGCAGCATCTTCGATCACACACAAACTGTTTCGATCAGCTATATCCATGATACGTTCCATATCCGCAAGCTGACCGAATAGGTGTACCGGGATTATCGCCTTTGTCCGAGGCGTGATCATTTGTTCGATCTGCTGGGGGTCGAGATTGTATGTGTCCGGCTTAATGTCGACAAATACCGGTTTCGCGCCGGCCCGAACAATCGAACCCGCCGTGGCGAAAAAAGAGTAGGGTGTGGTGATCACTTCGTCGCCGGGTCCGATATTTTCCGTGAGCAAAGAGATGAGCAACGCATCACTGCCTGAGGATACCCCTACGCCGTAAGCCGCGCCCACATAACTGGCCACGGCCGCCTCACATCTTTCAACTTCGGGCCCAAGGATAAACTGCTGCGAATCGAATACGGCTTGCACGCGGCTTTGAATCTCTTCCTTTATCTGTTCGTATTGCGCCTGTAGATCAAGAAGCGGAACCTTCATTGTCAGTCCTTTTTATGTTCATTCTCAAGTTCAATCGATACCGTGGTAATGTTTGTACCATCGTACAAACGTCGGAATTCCTTCAGAAATGGGGGTTTTCGGCTCGTATCCGAGTTTGCCCCGACTTCGCGTAATATCGGCGTACGTAGCCGGCACATCCCCCGGCTGAATGGGCAGCATGTTCATCTGCGGCTCCACATTGAGTTCTTCGGCAATACCGTGAATCATATCCAGCAGCTCTTCCGGGCGATTATTGCCGAGGTTAAGAATTTCATACGCCTCGAGATTCCGGTTGAAAAGAGCTGCCAGTACACCTTCGGTAATATCATCGATATAGGTGAAATCACGCCTCATCTTGCCGTAGTTGAATACATCGATTGCCCGGCCTTCCAGCATGGCTTCGGTGAACAGCCACATGGCCATATCCGGTCGTCCCCATGGGCCGTAAACCGTAAAAAAACGTAAGCCGATGGTCTGAATGCCGTACAGATGTGTATACGTATGAGCCATAAGTTCGTTGGATTTCTTGGAGGCTGCGTAAAGACTCACCGGCGTGTCCACCGGATCAGATTCGCTGAACGGAAGTTTTGTGTTGCCGCCGTACACGCTTGAACTGGACGCATACACCAGGCGCGGTACAGGTTCGGCGTGTCGGCATGCCTCCAGCATATTAAGGAATGCTTCCATGTTTGACCGCTGATACACGAAAGGGTGTGTCAGTGAATAACGTACGCCGGCCTGGGCGGCAAGGTGGCATACGAGTTCGGGCCTCGTTCGGCTGAAGATTTCTCCGAGCCCCTCATAATCGCATAGATCCATGCTGACGCCTTCGTAACGGGAATACTTTTCTAAAGTGGCGTGCCGATCCTTTTTTAAGTTTACACTGTAGTAATCGTTAAAATTATCGATTCCGGTTACGCTGTGACCCTGCTGTAGCAGCGCGCTGGCCACATAGCATCCTATGAATCCGGCGGTACCTGTCACGACGATGTTCATCGGAAGAAGATCCTATCCATGTTTATTCTATTCCCTGTTTCCCACGCCGGCAGATACAGAATACGCCGATGTAACGTCCGAAGGGCTATTCTGAGCTGGGCACTGCAAGTCTGACACCCGGAATCAGGCGGGGGCTCACACTCAATATGCGGACGCCTCGGTCAAGCAGGTACGGTACATAGGAGGGGTCGCCCGCGATTTCGCCGCAAAGGGAGACAGGTTTCCCTGTGTTACGCCCTGCCTCGACGATCCGCTCCACCAGTTGCCAGAAAACCGGTTGGTCGGGCTGATAATCCTCTGCGACGTATGCGTTGTTTCTGTCTACAGCAAAAAGATACTGCACAAGGTCGTTACTGCCTATGCTTGCGAAATCGGCCTCGGCTAACAACGCTTCTGCTTCAAGACAGGCAGAAGGGATTTCGAACATCGTGCCGAGCTGAAGGTTCTTCCCGGAAATGTCCTTCGTCGCCCGGTGGATAATTTCCTTTATTTTCCGAAATTGCTCGACGCCGGTGACCATCGGAATCATAAGCGATACGCACCCTTCACGGGAGGCTTTTGCTGCGGCGCGAACCTGAGCGGTAAGTATTTCAGGATTACCCAGCAGGAAACGCGCACCCCGGTAACCCAAAGCCGGATTTTCCTCCTGCTGAAAATCCAGAAAAGGCAGAGGTTTGTCAGCGCCTACGTCGAGCAGCCGCATATAAAAGGGTTGCCCGGAGGCCAGCCCCTTGAGCACTTCTGTGTAGAGGGGGACCTGTTCTTCTTCGCTGAGCAGGCGGTTGGCGGCGAAGAACTCAAACTCCGTCCTGTACAATCCAACCCCTTCAGCTTTCATGGCTACCGCATGCTCTATATCCGAGGATCTGCTGATGCTCGCTAATACGCGCATGGCGGCGATCGGCGCCACCGATTGCAGCGAGCGGATCGCAGGTTGCTTACGGCTGTGCACTTGCTGAAGTGTCTTTTCTTCCGGCGCGACCACGATTTCACCATTATCGCCGTCCACAAGAAGCTCTGTGCCGCACGAGATTGTGCTGTGAATACCTTCAATTCCGCTTACAGCGGGTATCCCGAGGGCTTTTGCCAAAATGGCTGCGTGAGAGTTGATGCCGCCTCGCTCTGTCACGAACGCGATCGTATGCTCTGTGTCCAGTTCCATCGTTAAACTCGGGGTCAATTCCTCCGCCACCACAATGCGATTGTATCCGCGTTGACAATGGGCCGAATCATCAGAGCATTGCAGCGACGGATTCATGTTCGCCAGCACGTCAAGCAGACGTCTGCGCACTTCGTCCAGATCAGAGGTGCGACCCTGCATGTACTCATTGTCCACCTCGGACAACTGCTCCTGGTAGTAATCCATGACGCTGTTTACAGCGGTTTCAGCATTGCACTCACGTTCTGTAATCGTGTCCAGGATAGCGTTTTTCAGGGTCTCGTCCTCAAGGAGCATTTTCTGTACCAGGAAGATTTCAGCCTCAGCTTTACCCAGGCGGCTTTCAACATCCTGATGAAGCTTGTCCAGACGTTCGCTTACCAGTCGGACGGCTCGTTCTGTGCGTTCCCGTTCGCGCGAGATGCCTTCGCCGCCAACTTTATACATGGGGAGGTTGCTATGACGTTGTTCGTTAAACAGACAGACCCTTGCAACGCCTACGCCACTGCTCAGTCCAATGCCTTTAAGCCGCTTTTCTTTAATCTGATGCTGCATTTTTATATCCATTCGAGCAACGGCAATCCGACTTCGCGCTTTCTCGGCAATCGTCTTCCGCGTTGCTGCCCTTACTTCCGTTCTCAGCTTTGTCCGATTCAGGTTTCGCGACGACGGTCCTGCAGAAACGTCTGATATCCTTTGAAGGCCATATACGCATCCAGTTTCCCGGCGATTTCCCACGGTGCATGCATGCTCAGCAGCCCTGCACCGCAATCGACCACGTCCATACCGTAGCGAGCGAAAAACATGCTGATCGTACCGCCACCCCCTTGGTCGACTTTGCCCAGTTCAGCAGTTTGCCAGAATACGTTCTGTTCGTTGAACATCCGCCGCAGTTCGGCCATAAACTCTGCACTGGCCTCACTGCAGCCCGCTTTACCTCTGGATCCGGTATATTTGTTCACCACGATCCCTGCATTCAGTTTACCCGCATTATTGGGCGAACTGACGTCAGGGTAATTGGGATCGTGGACAGCGCAGACATCAGCGGAAAGCATCCGGGAACGTTCCAGGGTACGCCGCAGATCCAGATCTGTGTAGCCTTCGGTGCAGCTGTTCAGCAGTTCAGCCACACTGTTTTCGAAGAACGTGGAGTCCATGCCGGTGGCACCCTTGGAACCGATCTCTTCCCGGTCACACATGAGCACAATTGATGTAAACTCCGGTGTCTCCTCTGCCTGTAGTAAGGCTTGTAAAGCTGCGTAAGAACTTATCCTGTCGTCGTGGCCATAGCCGAGCATCATCGAACCGTCCAGTCCCGCTTCCCGGGCTACGCCGGCGGGAACAATTTCCAGCTCGGCACTGGCAAAATCTTCTTCTTTAATGCCGTACTTGTCAAAGAGTTGCTGCAGCAAATTCTGTTTCACTTTTTCATTTGTTTTTCCGGTTTCCTCTTCCGAATTTTCCGATTCCTGTTCTTGCGGGGCTGCGCCCAGAAGCACGTTCAGGTTTTCCCCCGGAATAGCTTTCTCCATCTTTTTCTCTGCCTGGTCTTTGTCCAGATGCGGGAGTAAATCAGTAATGACAAAAACCGGGTCGTCCGAATCTTCTCCGACGGAGATATTAACTTTCGTGCCGTCCTGTTTCACAATAAGCCCGTGCAGAGCCAAAGGCATGGTTACCCAGTGGTATTTCTTGATACCTCCGTAGTAATGCGTGTCCAGCAAAGCCAGTTCACTGTCTTCGTAAAGGGGGTTGGGTTTGGCGTCCAGTCTGGGCGCGTCCGTGTGGCCGCCGACGATATGCAGCCCATCGGTGAGGGGACGCCTGCCGATCTGACACAGAAGGAGCGTCTTCCCGCCGAAACTGCGATACACTTTGGTTCCTGCATCCAGGGGAGCGTTATTATCGCGGCATACTTCCTCAATGGGTCTGAAGCCTTTGTCAGCCGCTGCCTTCAACGTCCAGTCGTGCACTTCACGTTCAGTCTTCGCTTGACTCAAAAAAGACATATAACGTGAACAGTACTCTTCCATCTGAGCTTTTTCTTCAGCATCCAGGTCGTTCCACCGGTTTCGGCGTTCCCAGCGAAGATTGTCGTCTTTTCGGGGTTCCTCAGTAGCCATACGCAATCGCCTCCATAGTGTTGATGGGTATATTTTTCAAAGTCGGAACTATGAGCTGTTGTTCTGTAACTTCGCAAACCCTCTGTTTGCCCGGCAACCTGTTACGGGTCATTCACAGGATAAATATGAGGCTCGTTTGGGTCCGTAGCTGGAGCTGTACAACGTTTTCCGGTGCCGGCCGGCAGATTTGCTCCTGCTGAGGCTCGAGCTGACGGAGATCATAACAACGATCATTCATCCTGACCCCGTTCAAAACGGTATGGTACTTACTATAGTACAAATGTTTCTGTTGGGGTTTCACCATAAGCTACGCCTGAGGTTCTATTGATGCAACAAAAAATGCCGCACCCTGAGCCTGAACGATTGAACCGGCAGCGGGGAGGAATGTTTATAACGTTTGAAGGGCCCGACGCCGCTGGGAAATCGACCCAGGCCCGAATGCTGGCAGACGTACTGCACGAAGCAGGCTACACGGTCCACTTGACCCGCGAGCCCGGCGGTACGCGCTTAGGGGAAGCGTTGCGGGACCTGGTGAAGGGGTTGAAGACTGAAGACCCACTGGTTCCTGAAGCCGAACTTTTACTCTTCGGAGCCAGTCGGGCTCAACTCGTAAGACGCGTGATCGAGCCTCGTTTGAAGAAAGGCGAAATCGTTATCTGTGATCGCTTTTCGGACTCTACGACGGTTTATCAGGGCATTGTGCAGAACATCGATTTGTCGTTCATAAGACAGATGCACGATTTCACGAATCAAAGCACGGAGCCGGATCTGACAATCCTTCTGGACGTCACCGTAGCTACGAGCTTTGAACGTTGTGAGGGGCGGAATATTGAGCAGAAAACGCAAGCCGACCGATTCGAAGCGGAATCCAGCCGATTTCACGAGAACGTACGTCAGGGGTTTCTTCAGTTGGCACGGCAGGAGCCCGGGCGGATAAACATTGTCGATGGGGATGCCTCGCCGGAATCCATTCATGCGCATATTAAGGAGCTTGTGTCCAAACATGGCCTTGAATCTATACAATGAGCGTTTCCCGAAACTTGTAAAATTTCTGCAGAATGCCAAAGCGAAACGACGCGTTGCGCATGCTTACTTGATCACAGGAGACCAGGAGGAGCTTCTACGGGATTTTGCCCGGTCCTGGATTCAAGTGTGCGCGTGTGAGTCACCCGGCGAGCGCTATGATGCGTGCGGGAATTGTGAAAACTGTCGGAAACTGCAGAATCACACGTATCCCGAATTATTTGTCTTATGGCCGGAGTCCAAATTGCGCACAATCGGTGTGGATGATTCCCGCTGGCTCGAACAGCAGTTGGGTATGACCGGAACCGGCGCGCGCCTCAAAGTGGGCCTGATTACAGAGGCTGATTGCATGACCGAGCAGGCCCAGAATGCTTTCCTGAAAACCCTGGAAGAACCCCAGCCCGGCAATATGCTGGTGTTGACGACTACGCGACAGCGACGGTTGCTGCCTACCATTCGATCAAGGTGTCAGACAATCTCCATCCGCGAAAATTCGCGGGACTACGGAGATCTTGTCGATGCGGGTCTTTTTGATATCCTCGCGCAGATCGAGCCGGAATCCGGCGCTCTGCGTGCGTTGACCGCGGCCTCACAACTTGTTGAGCTGTTCGGGCAGTTGCGGCAACAGGCCGAGGAGGCACACAGCGGCGACGAAGATGAGCGTTGGGAGCATGTCGCTGAAGGTGATAAGAATCTGCAGAAAAAAATCGAAGATCAACGCAATGCACAGATAGAAGCTGAATACAGACGGCTCCGAGAGCGCTTTCTGGACGCAATCCAGACGTGGTATCTGCAGCAGGCGTTATTAAGCAGAGGCGTAAACAGAGAGGCCATACCCCATCAGGAAATGCTGCCCTATATCTTCCCGTGTTCTCCAGAGGCGGCTGATCGAAATGTTCGACTCGTGGATGATCTGATCTATTACCTGTCCGGTAATACTGACGAACGTCTGGCGATCGAAGCGTTCTGTCTCTCTGTGTGTGAGAAAAGCGCCTAGTGATCGAACGTGGCTGGCGTGCTCTCGCAATAGGCGGAGATGACAGCGGCCTTGTTCGGTTGATTCGTGCAGTTATCCTTCGTTTTTTATCGCCGCCCCTCAAGCATGCATCGCCATTCTGTCAGAGAGGGAGATATTCACCGGTCCGCCCCGCTTTTCTTCTTCGCGGAATGGGGATTTTTCCGGAAGCGGTAAAGATGCATGAGCCGGGTCAAATAGCTCGGCACATCGGGAAACGGCTGACGCCAACAAGCAGCACGGAGCTGTTCTTTCGGCATCAATAACTGTTCAAGCAGTACCGATGTCGGCTGGGACGCGAGACCGGTCCCCTTTAGCGGTAATTCTTTGAGAAGATCAACCGCCCGCTGCGCTTCTTTCTGCTTCGCCAACCGGACGGCGCGGATCAATACGGCGCTTGCGTTAGCCTCTGTGGGGGGCGAATGTTCTGTTTTGTGCTCTAGGCCGATGTCCAGGCCATACTGCTGCATCGCAAGCGGACAACGCCCTGTAATAGAGATTATCTCCCTTTGCAGTCGGCCTGATGTAAAGTCCTTGGCGTTCTCTGGAAGCGCATCGGCCGTCACTTGGGCCAGTATCGTCTCAGCAATTGGCTTTCCCCGCATGGAGTTGAGGTCGAACTCGTACAGCAGTTGTCGTAAGGCCCACTTCTTTTCCTTTGTACGACGTTTCGAAATCCTGCCGTCCTGCTGTTCAAGCCAGTCTTCATAAAATGTAAAACCCGTCAGCGGTTCACTGGTTCGCCGAAGGTTCTGCAACGCTTGGCGAGCCTTCTCTGCCTCCGGATACGGTTGGTGCTGCATGTAATCCCGGAGAGCGGACAACGCGTTCAGGATATTGTCAACCCGTGCGGAGAACTCCGTATACGATGAGTTCATTGCAAATTGTTCGGCGAGCTTTTGGGCCGCCTCCAGGTCTCCGTTGGTTAACATGGTGTTAAGTTTCCGCACCCCTTGGCGTTTCTTTTCGTGCGTCCGGAGTCGGTCGACGAATTCTGCTTGCGGATATACCCCTTCCAGACGATCGATCTTTTTCAGAGTGTCCTGGGGAGGCCCCGAGGCGGCGGCTTCAATTGTACGTTTTAATACCTGAGTGTCCAGGTTGCTGTATTCATCCGCTGTGTCTTCAGAACCGCCGCAACCGGTTTGCAGCGCTGCGGCGGCTCCCAGCAGGGCGATGAAAATAACCGCCTGATGAACTTGTCGTCGAATACTGTGCAAAATAAGACCTCGCTTCGTTGTCGGGGAAACGTTCCGCAGATAAACGTGCGTGCAAAAACAATGTGCATGAATTACATTATTCATATAAGAAGACGTCGTTTAGATGGAAGCGTGATTATTTGATAACATACTGCCCGTCACGACATCAGCCAGTTTACCGGAAGAGAAAGCCTCTGGTGAAGAGATGTCCGGGGGCAATTACACGAAGGAGCATTCGCAATTGGACAGAAAAGACCGTTCAAGCACAGAACTAAGGCCGATCTCTTATCAGCTCGACTTCCAGATGCACCCGGCCGGTTCAGTGATGATCCGCTGGGGGCAGACAAGGGTTCTTTGTAGTGTTACCACTCTCAATCGAGTACCTAAGTGGATACTGGAGCAGAAACTGGAAGGCGGTTGGTTGACAGCCGAATATCGCATGATGCCTGGTGCTACAGCGGATCGCAGCCCCAGGGAATCCGGCGGGGGTGGCCCCGGGGGACGAAGTCAGGAAATTCAGCGTCTTATCGGCCGTAGCCTGAGAGCGGTGGTGGATCTTGAGAAGATTGGTCAGCGAACCGTCTGTGTGGATTGCGACGTCATTGACGCTGATGGCGGCACTCGTTGTGCAGCCATAACAGGAAGTTCGGTCGCATTATCCCTGGCATTCGAACGTATGTTCCAGGAAGGAGCGCTCTCCGCCTGGCCCATGAAAGATCACGTTGCTGCCGTGAGTGCGGGGGTCGTGGACGGGGAAATGCTGCTTGATCTTTGTTATGAGGAAGATGCAGGCGCGGATGTGGATATCAATATCGTCATGACCTCAAGTAATCGCTACGTGGAGGTACAGGGTACAGCAGAGGGGGAACCTTTTTCGCAGGAGCAGCTGGATGAGATGACATCAGCCGCCCGAGAAGCTATTCCCTCAATCTTTGAGGGACAATCTCAAGCACTTAGAAACAGGTGATATTTATGGGCATTTGTATCGGAAAGCAGCGGATGCGCGCGGTTCTGGTTCTGCTGTTTATAGGAGCTACGTTGTCTGTGCCGAGCGAAACGAAAGCGTTTCGACCGAGGGAATCATCGGTAAATATTTATTGCGGCACGATAGCGAAAATCTCTCGGGACACACAACCCAAAAAAATTGTTTCGCTGGAAGAAGCATTGCGGCAGGAAAAATTCGAGCCGGAAGGCTTGCTGGGGGGAGAGCTTGTCAACGAAAAACCGCCGCAAGAGGGCTATCAGTACGTGACCCTCACGGTCAAGCTTCATCCGGAGTCAAGTATCGGCCGGAACGACTACAGCATACGGACAGGAGAAGGAACGTATGATTGCAAAGGGATGAAAACTTCGAAGGATACTTTTGATCCCCGATTGTGGCAGGTTTCAGCCGGCAAAACCACTTTGAACAAGGCCGTAGAGCTACTTTACGAAATTCCCGAAGACTCGGAAGACGTGAAGCTTGTACTGAACTATGATGTACCGGCGGCTAAGGATACAATCGAGCTGGCAGAGTCACGGGAGACTGCTCAAAAAGCAGCAGCCGAAGAAGCAGCAGCGGAAGAAGAAGTGAAACCCGCCGAAGAAGGAGAGGCTTCGGAAAAGACCGAAGCGAAGGATGAAAACGGCGGAGAGAAGCCTGAAGGATCGTCCGACAAAGAGGCCGCCGGGAAAGACGGAGACTCGCAAAAGGATAAAACAGAAAAGAAGACTGGCGCGGAACCCTGGAAGCAGGACATGAATGGATATATGTCGGAAGAGGGGCAGGAGGAAGAATCCGGAGGAGAGGGAGACGCAGAGTCTGATATGGATGAAGAAGACGGATCGGCGGCGGAGGAGGATACACAGGATAACGAGAAGACATCAGAAGATGCCGAGCAGGAAGAAGCTGACAAAGAGCAGAAAGAGCAAGACGATCAGGGCGAGGATGGAGGGGGAGGCGCCTGGTATTGAAGAAAATTTCCCCTCCGCGGAAATGCTGACTTACCTACGTACCACTGAGCGTTTCGTTCATGCTTCCTTCCCTGTAGCCGGAAAGATCAAGCGTGACGTATTGGAAACCGAGGTTTTTCACTTCGGTTACGATTTCACTCCTGACCTCAGTGGCCAGGCGCGGAATATCTTCGGCCAATACTTCGATCCGCGCAAGATTGCCGTGGTGGCGTACGCGGTACTGCCGGAAGTTTCGGGCGCGCAGAACGTCTTCTGCTTTTTCCACCGCCTGAAGTTTTTCTGCCGTGATTTCCTCCCCGTAGGGGATGCGGCTGGCCAGGCACGCGAAGGTGGCTTTGTTCCAGGTAGGAAGCCCTTTGGATTGCGAAAGCTCCCGGATTTCTTCCTTATGCAGGTTGTTGTCGTATAGCGGCGAGATAACGCGATGTTCCCGGGCGGCTTTCCACCCCGGTCTGTAATCGGCTGCATCGTCCGCGGTGGTACCGTCGGCCACGTAGCTTATCCCTTCGGATTCCGCCAGTTTGCCGAGGCTGCTGAACAGTTCGGATTTGCAATAGTAGCAACGATCATGGGGATTTTCGCGGAAGCCGGGAATCGCAAGCTCTGAAGTTTCCAGCAGACGATGCCGAATGCCATGTTCTTTCGCCAGAGCACAGGCCTCATCCCGTTCCCACTTCGGAAATGCCTCTGAGGCCGCGGTCACGGCCAAAGCATACTCTGCGAGTTCTTCGCTGGCAACCTTGGCCAGAAAAGAACTGTCAACGCCTCCCGAATAGGCTACGAGGATTGAGCCCAAATCCCGTAACTGCTCCCGCAATCGTTGCTCTTTTTCGTTCAATGTGCTTTGGTTGACCATGTCTTCTCCTGGTATGTTCATTTTTCCGATGGGAATATGAGTGTTTACTCTCACTTTGCAAGTTCTAATCAGAAGTACGCTTAAAGCAATCAGCGAAGAAAGCGAAAAGCTTTTCACAACGCCGCGGGTCAATACTTCCGTTCGTAGTATTCAACGGGTGTTTAGCGGGTTACAGGATGGAAGAATCAAACCCGCTTTGTTGTTATATTATCGGAGAATTATGCTGTAGACTGTGTCGCAGCTGTTGAATTGGAACCGTAAAACTGATAAAGCGTGGGGGTATACTTTTACGCATCTGCCGGGATCCGCATGGATTAAGCCTGTGAGAACTGACGTCTTTAAAGTATTTGCGAGAAGCCTATCTTTCCGTGCAGGATTATGGAGGACAAAGTTTGTGGAGCGGTTTATTGTTATCTGTCCGAACTGTCAGGGATACAGCTACTTCAGCCAAGTGTACAGCCAGAAGGCTGCCTGTGCTGCGTGCGGCACCCACTTTATTGTATCTCCGCCTACCAGTCCGGTAAACCGGTTGTCTTCCGGCGGGTCCTTTATGCCGGCACAGGCGGATTCAGGCTACCAAAGCGAAGAAGAGACATTCCTGCTGCAACAGCTGGGCCGCGCAGAGCCCGGTGAACACTGGGAAACGGGTGCTGTCATCGACAACATGTACACAGTGGAACGATTTCTTTCAGATACACCCCGGGCCACTGTATACTGCGCAAGTCACCATTGCTGGGAAGTACCCGTGGTGATTAAACAATTCAAGCCTGCTGCCCTCCCTGAGCCGAGACACCGTGAAATGTTGTTGGATAAACTGGAAAAATGGCGTTCGATGGAGTTGTTTCCTTACGCGGTGACGTGTTATTACTACAGGGACCGCCAACCTTTGCCGCTGATATTCAGTGAATACGTAAGCGGCGGAAGTCTGGATAACTGGTGTCGCAGCGGGCAATTGTATGAGGGGAGTCAGTCGGAGGTACAGACCCGCCTGATAGACTTTGCTTGTCAGCTGCTGCAACAACTCAAGTATATTCACAAAAAGGGCAAACTTCACCTGGATGTCAAGCCCTCCAATGTGTTGATCACACCCGCGCAAAGCGTAAAACTTACCGGTTTCGGAGCATCGGCTACATTCATTTTTTTCCGATGCGAACTGGAAGCGGTCCGGACGAGGATCGCAGCTCAGGCCCACGCAGGGGGAGGTCAAAGGCCGGATCCCGCCGTCCCTGCTATCCGGGTCCCTGCCCACTTGGCCCCTGATCATCTGAGTACGAAAAAGCTTGTGCCCGCCACCGATATTTATAATTGGGCCCTGACGGTTCTCGAGATGTTTACCGGCGCACCGACATGGATGACGGGCGGAAGTCCACTGGAAGCCCTGGAGGGCTGCTTTAACGGGGATACATCCTGCGCAGCTGAGATGCCCCGAAACCTGAAACGGATACTGGAAACATGCCTCTTGCAGGAGCCTGAATCCCGTCCGGCTGAAGTGAAGGATCTTACCGCCCCGATGGCGGATTTGTACCGTAGCATCAGTGGCCAGCGGTACAGCTTTGTGAAATATAAAGACCGCCGATACCGCGCAGACCGCCTGAACAACCGGGGTGCCTGCAAGCTGGATCTTGACCGGGTGCAGGAGGCGAGGCACCTGTTCGCCCGAGCACTCCACGCAGATGCTTCTCACGTAGAGGCAACTTACAACCTGGGGATGTTGCGCTGGCGCATGGGGGAATTGGATGATGAAGACTTTCTCTCACAGTTACAGCATCTGCCGGAGGCGCGGAAAAACACCCCGGACGGAACTTGCCTTTTGGCTATGATTCAGGAAGAGCGCGGAGAGTGGCTGGTCGCAAGACGCCTGATTGAACGATTGCCGTCCACAATCTGCAATCAACTGAGCATCTCTGCGAAACAGCTGGAAGAACGCCAGAACGATGCAATCGGCAGATTCAAACGGTACACCGCTGACGGCGATGCCGCCGTGCTTGCAACAGCGTTAAACCCCAGCGGCCATTATTTGCTTGCCGGAACTATAGACGGGACGCTGCGGTATTGGGATACAGAAACAGGTGCCTCACGCGACTTACCGAATTCTGCTGCCGAAGGGATACGGAGCGTTGTTTTTTCCGCTGACGCCCAGGCGGCTTTTGCAGGCACGGTGGGCGGAACGTTGCTTATCCGCGACCTGGGCAACGGACAAAACAGCTGTGATGTTCCGGCGCACGAGGGCGATATCAACCAGGTCGTGCTCACGCCCGGAGAAACATCCGCCTTTACGTGTGGGGAAGATGGTATGGTTCTTATGTGGAATCTGCACGACAACACTGTGTTCCGCACATTTCGCAGACATAGTGACCGGGCACGGTCGCTGGCCGTCAGCAGTGACGGTAAGTGGCTGCTGTCTGCCGGCGCCTGCGATGAGTTGTGGCTGCATGACAGTGAAAGCGGGGAAGTGGTTATTGAGCTGCCCGGCCATGAAGGGCAGATAAATTCAGTTGCCTTGAGCCCCGACGGGCGCTGGGCAGTTTCTGCTTCCGATGATCGGACACTGCGGATGTGGTCTACGCGAACCGGTGAATGTGTACGTGAATTTCACGGCCATGAACGGGGTGTCCAGAGTGTATGCGGAAATACAACCTTCCTTTGGTTGATCTCCGGAGGCTGGGATAAAACCGTAAAACTTTGGGAAGTGGCCACAGGCCGGTGCCTCCGCACCATACGGGATCATGATTCGTGGGTCAGTAGCGTGACCATGGACGCTGACGCCACATTGATGGCCTCCGGCGGAGGCGAAGGCAGCGTCTATCAACGGTATATTTCGCCCATCTGTCAGGAACATCGTTGGCAGAAGAAACCGCATATCGCCATCTGCAGGCCCGAGGCCGAAGAGTCGGATTCACAGGAAACCTGTGCGCTGGATATGTACGAGGACCTGTTACGGCGTGCCCGGCGGGCTTATCGGCATCGTCGGTATGCTAAGGCTCTTTCCCTGGCCCGGCAGGCGCGCAAATTACATACAGGCCAGAATGAACCTGAAATCATGAAGCTGTGGCGCGCCCTGACCCCTCACTGCATCCGCACGCGTCTGTTTAACAGTTGGTTACGATACAGGTCAGACGAGTCTATCGGCGTGGTGGGGGACGTGGACGTCAGTGCTGACGGGCAGACTGTTGTGTCCGCCGGGCACGATTACACGGTGCGGGTTTGGGATACGGACAGCGGCACTGTTCTTCGCACACTCACGGGGCACAGCGATATCGTCAGTTGCGTCGCATTGGCTGAGAACGGCAAGAGAGCGTTCTCCGGCAGTTACGATCAGAATATCCGTGTGTGGAATGTGCGTGCCGGAACTTGTGAAGGATTGTTACAAGGTCATAGCGGTGCGGTGAGCAGCGTCGCTTTGACACCCCGCGCGCGCTATCTGTTGTCCGGAAGTTGGGATTACACGCTTCGCCTCTGGTATTTGGAAAGTGGCCGATGCGCCACGACCATCACCACCCCGTCGGCGAAGATTACCAGTGTTGATGTCTGCTACTACCACGGGCTTTACGGGGTATCCGGTGCTTATGAACGAGTCGTAAGACTTTGGGACCTTACGGAACGGCGCTGTATTCGTACATTCAAAGGCCATAACGGCTATGTATCTTCGGTAGCAATATCTGAGGACGGAAATTTTATCGTATCCGGAAGCTACGACAGGTCAATAAAGTTGTGGAATGCCGCCACAGGTAAATGTGTCCAAACCTTTGTGGGGCATACAAGCTTCGTGACTGACGTTCTTTTGACACCCGATAAGTCATGGGTTATCTCTGCCGCCTATGATCGGACACTGCGAATCTGGGAGGTCAGAACGGGCCGTTGCGTCAAAGTCCTGGAAGGACACGAAGGATTCGTTTACTGCGTCGCTCACAGTACCAATGGGCGATGGATGATCTCCAGCGGTACGGACATGACTCTGTTATTCTGGGAACTGGATTGGAATCTGGCCAGCGTAGAAGAAGAAGTTTCCCGCAGACAACAGAGACGGTGAAGACGCGGAGAATATATGGAAAAATCCGGTATTTGCTCCAAAGACAAGGCCCTCCAGAACTCACTTGATGTTGCACGCAACATAAGGTGAGCTCTGGCCCTCAACGCGCCCCGGAGAGTGACTTACCCAGGGGCACCTCCGCCGGCAGCTTTATCATTACCCTCCCCTCTCTTACCTGCTCCCCGGCGAAATCCGGCTTCATTGCCTTTGGTTTTGTTTGAATGACCGCGGGGAAACTCCGTTATAGCGTCGGAAAACACGCGAGAAATAGAGCGGATCGTAATAACCTGTTCGACGAGCAACTTCAGCCGTTGAACATCGAGTGAATGTCAAAAGATCCTCAGCGCGCGCCATCTTCTTCCTTTCATGCAGTTTCTGGACCGATGCGCCGAACCATCGCTTCGCCTTACGGCATAGGGTGGTTTTCGATACGCCGAAATATTCTCCAATACGTGCAAGGTCAGTGGGTTCGGCGATATGGGCATCAAGATATTCGTCAAGCGTATGGGCGGAGAGACCGGATTCCTGGGGTGCCTGAACGCTGCCCGTCAACGTAACCAGCGCCTGGACGAGATACGCTTCCCGCCACCCCATCTCATCCGGGAGATCACGAGAAGAAAACTGCCCCATTTGTTTTAGGTAATGGCTGACGTCATATGCGAAATTATGCGGGAAAAAACAGTCCGCCTGCCGCTTCAGAATATCAGCAGCCATCGATACGGCGTAGTGGCCGTTGAATCGACAATAATAGTGCGTATACGGACAGGCGGTATCGGAGGCAAGTATACCGGCGTCGCCGGGTGTTACGAGCCCGATCATTCCCCCGGTAACGCTGCGCTTGCCTTCGCTGTTCTCGTAATATCCCTGGCCGCTGAGAAATACAGTAAGCATCACGTCTCCACCTTTCGTGCCCGGGGTGGAATGGTACGGGGAGTTGCTGATGAGCCCCGACGTACGAACTCGGAAGGGAGGCGCTGAAACATTCTGATCATCGTTCATTTCATCCGTCCTGCAAATATTCTCTATGTCATTGCAAATATTGTCGCGTTTGAAGGCTGTTTCATGAAAATATAATAAATACTGTGAGCAGGACAGTTCGATTGAACAAAAATACGATGAATCAAGGAGGAACAAGCTGTGCAATCACCAAAAATTGTTGTCATCGGCGCGGGGAGTCACTTTTTTGGTCGACCTGTGATATGGAATATGGTCAACAGCGAAATTCTGAAAGGAGGCACTCTTGCGCTTGTTGATACTGATCCGGACACGCTGAATACGCTCATGGATCTCGCGCGGAAAGCAGTTGATGCGGCGGGTACTCCTACTGTTGTGACAGGCTCTACGGACCGTCGCGAAGTATTGCAGGACGCCGATTTCGTTGTACTGACATTCAGTGAGCATAATACCCACTACAGATGTATGGATGCGGAAGTATCCTTTAAGCATGGCGTCCGAATGTGTTCCGCCGATACCATCGGTCCCGGCGGCATTTTCCGTTCTCTTCGGGAAATTCCCCGTGCGCTGGAAATGGCGGAAGACATTAGAGAACTCGCGCCGGATGCATGGACGATAAACTTCGTCAACCCCACAGCCGTACTCGGTATTGCGCTAAGGCGCTACGCACCTGAGATCCGTTCGTTCGCTATTTGTGATTCTCATCATGAACCGTATTATCGGCTGAAAACCCTGAAAAAGCTCGGCATTCTTCCGGAAGACGCCACGGAGATTCCCACAGAGATCGAGCGCAAGCTGGACCTGCACGTGATGGGCGTCAATCATTTTACATGGATAACGAAACTCAACTACGACGGAAAGGACTATCTCCCCGAATGGTATCAGAAATTGTTGCAGGAGGCAGAAGAATCGCTGCAATCGAAAGAAATCGGCGGACCGGATATTGCCCCGGATTCGAAAGGTAAATTCAATCCGGTATATGCGCAGCAACTAATGGAAATGTTTGGCGCCTATCCGGACATAATCAGCCACACGAAGGAGTACGTACCGTTTTTCCAGGGGTGCGGAACGGAAGATATTTACCCTGAACCGATCAGGGTGTTTGACGGCCATCACCGAGCGCAGCTTATGGCTGAGAAGTGGAACGAAACCCAGCAGTTCGCCCGTGGTGAGAAATCGATCGGGGAATTCCTCAGCTCTGGTCAGCCTGATCACGCAACGGATATCATCGAAGCTGTGTGGGGTAATCTGCGCAAACCTTTTTACATCAATACGCTTAACAGCGGGGCCGTTCCGAACATGGCTGATGATGCGTTTCTGGAACTGCGCTGCGATGTGGATATCAATGGCCCGCGGCCCCAGCCTTTAGACCCCATGCCGCGTGGGCTTCTGGGATTGCAGCAAAACGTACTGGATACGCATGAGCTTACGGCAGAAGCTGCGGTCAGCTGTGATCGCCATACGCTCCTGCGCGCGATGATGACTGACCCCATTATCCATAATTATGAAGATGCTAAGAATATTATGAACGAATTGCTCGAACGACAGAGCGACATCCTGCCGACTGAGTGGTACGAGTGAACCATGTCAGCATATGGGGTTTTGGCGGATTTCTGAAAGAGTGCTTCCTGAGCGCATTCTGCATGGGTACATGCTATCTTATCCGTTTCAACAGGAATCGCCTACACAACCGGTAAACCGCAATTCACAACTCGACCTGTTCCTGAATGGATACCGAAATTCGTATATTAGGAAGCGGAACAAGCACCGGCATCCCTATGCTCGGCTGCCACTGCGGAACGTGTACCTCGAGCGACGCCAGGGATCAGAGAGACCGTTCGAGTATTATGCTTACTGCCGGGGGCAGACATGTTGTCGTGGATACGACACCGGAATTTCGTTACCAGATGCTGCGTGCTCAGGTTGACGATATTGAGGCCGTGCTGTTAACGCATCATCACGCTGACCATATTCACGGACTCGATGATCTGCGGCAGTTTACCTTAAAATCGGGACGTACCATCCCGGTGTACGGGCCGCCGGAATCAATGTCGTGGGTGAAAGAGCACTTCAGTTATATCTGGAACGCACCGCAGGTAGGCGGGGGGCTGCCGAAAGTGGAAATGGCTGCCATTGAAGGTTGTTTCAGCGTGGCAGGTATACGACTACGTCCCATCCCTGTTAAGCATGGGGTCATGAATATGTATGGCTATCGTACAGGAAACTTTGCGTATATCAGTGATGTCTCTGAAATACCTCCGGCGTCCTGGGACTTGCTGACGGGGCTGGATGTCCTGGTGATTGACGCAGTGCGACGTAAGCCGCATAAGACGCACTTTTGTGTTGATGCGGCCGTGGAGACCGCCAGGAAACTCGAAGTAAAACAGACGTATCTTACACATCTGAGTCATCATTTACGGCATGAGGACTTAGTGGCGGAGTTGCCGGACGGCATCGAACCGGCTTATGACGGACTGAGCTTCAGGATACAGGCTGATTGCGCATGAGTACAGGAGGGAAAAGACAGGTTGTCGCGCAGCTCAACGAGCTCGGCATTCGGCCCAGCAAAAAGTTGGGCCAGAGTTTTCTCATTGACCCCAATCTCATAGAGAAAATGGTTCGAACGGCCGGGGCAGGCGGTTGGTATCCGATCGTGGAGATTGGGCCGGGGCTCGGAGACTTAAGCTGTGCGCTTCTTAACACGGGGGCGGAAGTTACCGGTGTGGAACTGGATAGAAGGCTTTGTGAGTACTTGCGGGAAATTTCTGAACGAGAGCCCCGCTTCCATCTGATTGAGGGAGATGCGTGTCGGGTTGATTACGACCGGATAATGGGTGAACAGCTCTATCGGACGGTCAGCAGCCTGCCGTATTCGGCCAGTACACCGATCATCGGACGCTTTCTTGAAATCCGTAACTGTCCTGAGCAGATGGTGGTGCTGCTGCAGCGTGAAGTGGGAGAAAGATTGTGTGCCTCCCCGAAGGACAACAAGACGTACGGAAGTCTGAGTGTACGCGCTCAGCATGCGTACCACGTACAGATTGAGAGCTATGCTCCTCCGGACGTCTTTTATCCTTCTCCGCAGGTGCATTCTGCGTTGGTGCGAATGACCGCAAAGAGCCCGTTTCCCTCGCAGGAAGAGCGTCTCGCACTTCGAAAAGTATGTGAAGTCGGATTCCGTCACCGTCGGAAAAAATTGCGAAGTGCGTTAATTCAGGAATATGGAGAACGTCGCACAACGGACGTTTTTACGCGACTGAATCTGGCCGAGGACCTTCGGCCAGAGGCTTTGACGCCCGACACGTTCCGGGCATTGGCACTGGCGTTACATGAAGACTGAAGGTCGGGGTTTGCACATTTTGACGCTGAATGAAACTGTTGAAGGAGGAACGACGATGCCCAGTAGACCTGAAGAAACCGCAGCGGCCGCCGCACCTGTACTTGCTCTTGACATCGGGAATGTATGTGTGCAACTTGACAGTACGGAGTGTGCGCGGCGTTTGGGGTACAGTTCACTTGATGAACTGATCGGTGTTATGCCCGTGGTGCGTACTTATGCCCGCTCCCTGGAAACGGGATATCTTGCGGACGCCGTGTTCTTTTCGCTGCTCGCGCGAACCCTCCCCGAGGCGTGGTCAGCGGCTGAAGTTATCCCGTGGTGGTGCAGTATTATACAAGCGGAGATACCGGGTATGGCAGAGGTTGTGGATGCAGCCGTGGCTCGGGGGCTGAAACCCGCCTTTTTCTCGGATATATCCGTCACTCATTTGGCGTACACCCGCGGATTGCTTTCCTTTGAATCTAGGGTGCCGGATGCGGTGTGCAGTTTCGAGGTAGGTGCCTCTAAGCCGGATCCTCGAATGTACGCCGCCTTCGAAGAACAACTATGTGGCGGAAGCACGCCTGCTCTGTTCGTGGACGACAAACCGGAAAATGTACAGCAGGCGCAGAAGCGAGGTTGGCCCGCTGTCGTTTTCACTTCGCCGGAGGCGCTGATGGAAGAGGTGAAAAACGCTGGCTCACGCTAGATTTTGCAGTTCATTTTGTGGTGGCAGAGGCAGCGGGTTTGTGAGGGACACGGGGACCGACTGTCCGTATGAGAGAACTGCGTTCAGCCTGTCAAACTGCGTTCAGGAATTGCATTCAGCATGTCTGCCGAACCTCATACCGGCGCGGCCACCAACGAAAGCGTAGGATGTACCCAATAAGAAACTAAGCGCGGTATTGACGGTAAATAATCGCCCCACGCAGTGGTCTCATACCGGGGTGTCAGCGTGACTTGGCCCCCGGCGTGTTGGCTGGTATGGCGCTCTGCGGGGCATTGTCGGTGTCACCTCAGCGCTGAGATGCGCCATGCGCGTCCTGGATCACTCCTCGATCAGTTCGTAGACGTTGACCGACTCCGGCTTGAACGCGGTATTCTCTGACTGTCCGTAGCTACGTGGTGAAGGATCGTCGGAAGTGAGTTCGCGCACCTTCTGCCCCTCGGCCCACGGGATGGGGGCTTTTACCGCCTTTTCCTCAGAGAAGTTCGTCACGGCAACGAACTCGCGGCCATCGGCGGTGCCGTGGCGTACCTCCAGTTTCGGGACGGGAAGGTAGGCGGGAGCATTGCCGGTCACCCGGCCCCACCAGTAAAAAGGCGCTTGGTGGACGGTGGTGTAGGGCGCATCGAGCCCTTCAGCCGGGTCGATCGCCTGATCGAGCTGCTGCCAGTTCGGGATTTCCGTTGCCCTACGCCGTAATTCTGCGAGTTGATCCGCAGGTAGCTTTTCGCCGTATTCGTTCGTTTCAGGTACGCCGCCCACCGCTATAACGTCGCGAGTGGCCGGCAGTTCATTGATCCGCTTGAGCGTGTCGGCCGTGAGCCAGGGTGCCGCCACAATCAGCGTGTCCGTAACGTGTTCAGCGGAAACGTCCTCGTTCAATACGTATTTCCAGGGTTTGCCCAGTGCGCCGACGTATCCGTAGGCCTGGATGGCTCCACCGATTTCGGGCCGGACATCGCTTCGCGGGATCTGGTTCCAGCCTCGGTTGCCTTCAGTGATCATAACGGCGATACCGGCGTCCACGCGAGCTTCATACAAGGCGCGGAAGGCGTCTTCGTGCGTGCGGAGCCAGTGGCGGGCTTTTGTCGCGGTTGCCTTATGGTATTCGCGCGTGCCCTCTCTGCCCATCGGCGCCTCCTCTGTCTTGACCGTTGTGGTTTCCCGGCTGTAGGAAGTGCTTTTGAAGAGGCCCTGCAGGAAGGTGTGCAAGAGGTGAAACTGGACTTCCGATGGCGTCGAGCTGCCGTGGTTGTAAAGATGGTGCTCGCTGTTCCAGACCGGCTTGCTTTGCGCGATCTGCTGGCTATCGACCATGAGCTGACTGAAGCTGGGCGGTACTTTGCAGACCGGGTGGTCGAAGCTCGCCCCGTTGAATTCGGGGACCTCGCGAAAGAGATAGGGGTTGGCGCGGGTCTTGGTGGTGTAGATGACCCCCGGAACCTGCTCACCTTCCCGCGGGGTGAGCAGTGGCTGGAGGTCCTTTGCACGGTTCTTGAAATCGGTTTTCCACATGGTTTCGTGACCTTTTTGCGGCTCTTCGAGTGCCTTGTATCGGCGACCCCAGACGGTGCGGATGAAGCGCTTGAAGTCGAGCAAGGCGGGGAACTTCGCGTAGGCGTGGTAGCGGAGCGGTTCGTGAAACAGCGTGTACAGAAAGCTCAACCGTTCGTTGCCGCCGAGGAGGTTGTACTCGAATCCCGACTCTTTCATCATCCGCTCGACCCAGTCAAGCGGAAGTTCGGGCAACCCGATGCTGTCGATCGAGGTGTAGGAGGTGTCCCAGCGTTCATTGATCGTCTCAACGTCGCCGTGTTTCTCCCTGAGCCAGTCCCGGAATTGCTCGATGGCGATCTGAAGTTCTTCCTTCGCCTCCTTATCAACCTCTCCGAGGCCATCAATGTGTGGTTGCCCTTCCACTTCCTCGAGTTGCGCCTGCGGCAGGGCGTAGTAGCTTTTATAAAGGGGGATGAGAATGCGGGGCGGGTGGTCTTCGTTCTCGGCGTACATCCCTCGGGCCGCCGGATAGTTGCGCGCTTTCCGGAATGTGGCGATGAGAGGATGTTCATCGAGATCCAGGTCCGGCGTGTTGCGACCTGCATAGTCTTCCCGGGAACCGAGAGGGGGCAACTGCCCCATCACGATGCCGCGTTCCTCGCAGAAACGAAGGAATGGTTCCGTGGAATAAGTGCCCATCGCGAGGTTGTAGCCCTCCATCCATATTTTTTTGATTTCGCCGAGGGCGGTACTCGAGTAACGCCTGTTGCCCATGTGCGTGGTGCCGGTCCACAGCTGGGGAAACGGGCCTTTCCAGGGTGGGCGTTGATTGTGGTAATCCGAGGGCTGAAATTCGGTGACGTCGGCGTCCGGCGGGTGGAAGAGAAAGAGATCGTGGCGATGCGACTCATCCTCGGGATTGGCTGCGAGAAACTCCCCTCCGGGCCCCTCCATGTAATCCAGAAATGCCTTGACGGCGGGGGAAGGCTTCTCGGCATGGTGGAGGACACCGTACTCGATAGCGCCGACAGGTTCGCCACCCCGCGTTGCTTCCTGCAGCGCCAGAGGCACGTACTTAAGCTTCTGCCGGTCTTCCTCGGTCGCCCGATAGTTCCAGTCCACTTTTGTGGTCAACAGCAAGTCGGCACCTTTGCCGGCATCCGGATCTTTGACTCTGTGCATCAGCGAGGGCCAATCGCGCCAGGCGGCATTCGGCTGAAAGGTTCGTGCATCGTGGCCGGTTTCGTTCGAATACGCTTCCAGGAGCTCATTCATCAAGCGGTGTTGTTGGGCTTTCGGGGCAATCACAACCAGTTCGTCCACCTCGGCGCCATGGGCGCCGGATAAACCGATTGTGGTCGTCAGTACTGCCGCGGTGCAAAAGCTGAGAATCGTCCGATACATCACACTTTCTCCTTTTCTGATAATTGACAGATTCAAAAAAATCCTGTCGAAACCATTTCAGCACCAATGTAATAGGACAGCATTTATATGCAAGTCAATCACGAACTCTTATTATCCGAGCGGGTGTGGCAAAGACCAGTTCAGACATGTCGCAGCACATGTCTACGAAGCAGCGTTATTCATCGGGGGAAAAGGGTATAGCCGTTGTTAAAATGCCGTGGCGGTTCAAGTGCTACGCACAAAGACATGAACGTTCCCAACAGAATCCGTCGAGATATTATATTGTGCACAGCCACCACCGGAGTATAGGGTGGGGAGGCGGTTTAAATGAAGTAGGATCGCAGTGGACGTAGTTGATACGAAAAGTGCATTTACGGGCAATTCCTCCCCCCGACCTTCAATGGATAGAGGAAGGGTCCCCGGCTTTTTCTCGGTGGGCTGAGGGAGGAGACGATTGCCGTATCAGCGGGCGAATATGGTACAAGGTTCGCCTATTATAATACAGACGAAACAGCCTATGAGAAAGGGAAGGCAAAAATGCAGCAGCCGAAAAGATATTCTATTGTCGGAGTTGGTGGTCGCAGCGGTATGTGGCGCGACGCCGCGGCTTTCGAATTCAGCTCTACCAGTACCTTAGTGGGCATCTGTGACTCTAACGCCGGTCGTGTTCGACGTGCACAGGAAGAACTCTCCGAAAACGAAAACCTGGACGTACCAGGATATGCTGCGGAAGATTTCGATAAGATGGTCGAGGAAACAAAGCCGAATGTTATCATCGTAACAACACCGGACCACCTTCATGATTACTATATATGCCGCTCTCTTGAATTAGACTGTGATGTGGTTACGGAAAAACCTATGACCACGGATGAAGATAAGTGTCAGCGGATACTCGATGCAAAGCAGCGCACTGGGCGGAATATAACCGTGTCGTTTAATTACCGGTTTGCGCCGCCGCGGACCCAAGTGAAAGACCTGCTTATGTCCGGTGTGATCGGCGACGTGCACTCTGTTGATTTCCATTGGAACCTTGATGTACACCACGGTGCTGATTATTTCCGCCGCTGGCATCGACGCAAAGAGAACTCCGGCGGGCTGCTCGTACATAAGGCGACGCATCACTTTGATCTGGTGAATTGGTGGTTGTCCTCTGTGCCGACAAAGGTCTATGCTACGGGGCACAGGCATTTTTATACCCCTGCCACCGCGGAACGATACGGTTTAAAATCGAGGACGGACCGTTGCCATACGTGTCCGGAAGCTCCCAACTGTCCTTTTGTTATGGATTTAGAGGGTAATGAGAAACTGAAAAAACTTTACCTGGATAACGAAGGCTATGATGGTTATTTCCGGGATGGTTGCGTATTCAGTCCGGATATTGACATCGAAGACTCGATGTATGTAACGGCGGACTACAGGAACGGTGTGAAGCTTTCCTATTCACTGAATGCGTTTCTCCCCTGGGAAGGATACATGGTGGCATTTAATGGCTCCAAAGGGCGGTTAGAGCATCAATGTCAAGAAAGCGTTTACATTAATGCAGACGGTTCTGTGCCCGGCGCATTGGAAGAAAAAGGGACCTGGCTGCATATTTATCCTCATTGGCAACCTGCCTATGGCGTAGATCTGTGGAGAGGACAAGGGGGGCATGGGGGAGCCGACCCGATTATGCTTCGCTACATCTTTGATCCCGACAACCAGCCTGCGGACAAATACATGCGTACGGCGGACGAGCGTGCAGGGGCATGGTCCGTGTTAACCGGCGTTGCCGCGAATCACGCTATTGAGAACGGCCGACCTTTCGAAATAGATGAACTCGTGGACGGACTCTCCATGCCTGAGTATCCGCCGATGCCGGGTGCCGAAGAGCCGTTACCGACGAGAAAATAAACGAAAACGGGTATGGATCAAACGCTTGGCGTCTGCCGAAATGACGCTTTCTGCTACTGTGGAAAAATCACCTTCGGAGGGGGAAGGCACCGTAGGTGGCCGAATGCGAAAAAGCGTTTTCTAAACACATCCCGGACGTGCGCCGAAACTCGATAGCCGGAAAACAGGAAGCAGCTTGACGAACACCCGTAGGAAGTGTAAATTGGCTCAACTGTTCTGGCAGGTAGCATTGCTTTTCCCTTTAAGCCATATGCGATAAAACCAAAAAAGGAGTATAGAGATGAGCAAACGGGGACAAACCACGGCAGTCATGTTGGCGAGTATGTTTTTTACGATTGTGGGCGTGCAGGGGGAAACCATAACGTTGAACCGGGGGATCGAGGATGTTGAGATTTCTGCAGAACTCAAGGATGGGGAGCCGAAGTCTGACGGCGAAACGGCCGGCGAAAACAACGAAGGCGCCGGGAGAATGGTTTTGGGCGACAGAAAAGGGAAAAAGCGCGGCTTTATCCTGATGCGGCTGGACTTGACCAACATCAAACGTCTGGATCCGGAAAACATATCCGATGTCCAACTTGTGATGGATTATAATTATCCGGAAGGAAACCCTGAACTGGCGCTTTACAGGATCAGTGATCAGGATGCCGACTGGAACGTTGACCAGGCGACCTGGCGACAGAAAAGAAAAGGACAGACGTGGACCGGCGGTCCGGGTGGCGGAGAGCCCGGGGAAGGCACGATTTCCGCTGAACCGATGGCCACATATAAGAAAAGCGAAGGCGAAAGTAAGGCCGTCTTTGATATTCCCGCAGAGGTGATTCGGGAGTGGGTGAAAGAAACACCGGTTCTGGGGAAGAATCCCGGAATGATGATAAGAACTGTCGAAGACCGCTCGATGTTCGTGAGTTCTTCGGACGGCCGCAGTCATCATCCGATACTCAACATGGAGGCCGATTTTGAGGCCGACAGGTTGTTTTTTGAAGCGATCGAAGCAAACGTGAAAATCAGAGGAAGCGGAAAGCTTGGCGAGTGGTTGCTGGAGGATGCCCTCGATATTCGTTATTCTAGGGGGTATGCGCCGATGAAGTTTAATCCCGCTTTGCGTGTGACGCCTCCCTCCGAGCTGCACAACCGCTGGAACCGAATGCACAATGCCTGCGAGCAGGTGATCCAGGGCGACGAGGGGCTGATGCTCGTGTCTCGTCTGGACTGGGAGTGGAGAGTTGATGACAAATACAAGAAGCAGTTGGAATATGTGCCGTTCGCGCGCCAGCAGGTCACCCGAATGGGAGAAGTCGTAGGCGGGGTCGAATATGGCTTGGCTAAAAAGCCTGACGTATGGATTCCGCAGGTGGAGGCTTTTCTGTATTTTGTCCGTTCCGAAGACGCGCAGGATAAGCTGGCAGAGGACGACCCCTACGGCTTTGTCCCCGTCGATACGGAGATCCCGGAGTTCGAGCCGCCGGAGGAGTGGAACCTTTCTCCGCGAGAGGGTCCGGATCCGATGATGGTGCACGGCATGGACCTGCACGGTGGGGCCTTCCACACCACCCGGATAGCGGAGATGCAGAAGATCCGCATGCTGGGCTTCAATTCCATCATGTTCGGTGGTCAGACCGAGGAAGAAATGGAATGGGCCGACCAGAACAATATGCTGATCTCCGGCAGCCCGAATCTGACGGAGGAAGATCGGGAGGAAGGCCTGTCCGACCGTGCCGCTGCGGCGAAGAAAATGGCGCAGTATGATTGCTGCTGGGGCACTTATCTGGTCAACGAGGATTCGGCAGGCGGATGGGTGGTGTCTCTCTATAATTCGTACGTTGACGGTGAAGACTGGGGACACGGAGGCGATAAGTTTCCGGAACGAGTAAAGGATTTCCAGCAGGTCGCTGAAGGCGGTTTTGCCCGCTGGGCGAAAAAGAAGCACGGCAGCTTGGAGAAGCTTAACAGCCGCTGGAACACCGACTACGAAAGCTGGGATGAAATCGATGTCCCTCCGGCGCGGCTGAGTGAAATGAAAAAGGTCTACGGGGTCGAGAACAGGGACTACCAGTATAGACTTCGCTTTGGCATCCGCGGAAGACGGTACGCAATGGCGGAGTATCCGGACCTGCTGGATTTTTTCCGGTATACCAACCGGGTATGGGCAAGCTGGTACGATGAACAGATCAAAGAAATGAGACCCTACCTGGGCGAGAATTTCCACTACACCACAAAGGCAAAGCCCGAACCTTTCATGCTGCGGGCTTCCGAGCAGTTCAACGGTGCCAGCCACGATCATGGCCCCGGGAAACATGCCGCGGTGGAGAACCAGATTTTTATCGACACTGTGCAGATCGCCAAAGGCTGGCCGGTCTGGAACAGCGAAGACCACAGGTATCATGGGTTTGCTACACCGAGGCGCGTCAGGTACGACATGTTCAGTAATTACCTGATGGGGCAATTCCAGGATACGGCCTATGCGTGGGTGGAGGCTCCCCGTAACCGTACGACAAAGGGGGATGGCCAGATGCTCGCCGAGGATTCACGCATCAGAAGCCAGATCCGCCGGTATGAAGACATTTTCCGCGCGCTCCTTGAGGCACGCGGCGACGCTGATCTTGCGGTCCTTGCCAACGAACAGAACAGGGCGTGGGATGAGTATCATCCCCGGCCGGAGGAATCGTATCTGGGCGGCGCCATTAAGGCGTTTGCGTATATGGGGGCGTTGGGTCGTCACTGGAAATATGTACTCAGCCACGACGTTTCCCCCGAACACGTGACGGGCAAACTGATTATTGATGCCCGCTGGCTTACGAATGAGACGCTTCAGAAAATAGCAGACCTCCCCGCGGACCGCGAACTCGTGGTGGTGGGGGATATGCCGGAGAAGAACGAGTATGGGGAACCGCTTCCTGAAGACGAGTTGCAGCAAGTGAAAGACCGTGCGGAAAAAGTGGCCGCGTGGGAGAATCTCACCGAAGCAGTGCCGGCGGCGGACGGTCTGATGGATCCCTACACCCGGATATCGGAGGCCAAATGGTGGGTATGGAATCGCTTCCGCGGTCGGGAAGCGTGGTTCCATATGCTGCCGGTGGCGCGGCTTGAAGTCCGGCGGGTCAAACACGATGGAAACCTCTATCTGGCGGTGATGAACCATCGGGACCGCGCGATTACGGCGCCCATTCCGTGGGCGGAGGGCAAGGAAGTGAAGGAACTGATCGGCAAGAATCCCGGCGAAATCGTGGAAGATCCCGATAACTACCGCTTTAAACGGGAAGGCGTGGCCTTGTTCGAAATCCGTTGAAAAACGCACCGTCGAGAAAATCCCAGGTGACGGGTTTAACCAAAAAGACAAAGGGGATCGGAAGTTGTGCTCACCTCCTGACAGGGGGATATCTGCCTTCTGGTCTGTGGAAAGGATGACCTGGAAACCGGAGAAGATAACGTCGAAACACATGTAACCTCCTGTTCGGGCATAGAGGCGAAACTCATGTGCTTTGCTTGTAGATAGTTCCCCCGGAACGCTGAGAACATACACAATACTAGAAAAGGAAATCCAGGTATGAAAAGAATATTGGGCATTATTACGGGAAGCATCGCTGTCATATCAATGTCATTAACAGCTACAGCGGAGGAGCCCATCGCCCTGACAACGGATATGATCAAAGACACCCTCCTGAGGGTGAAAATCGCGGATGGGGAAGAAGTTCTGGACGGCGAGCGTGCCGGAAAGAATTTTAAAGACACCGGCAGGCCACGGATCGGAAAAAGCGACACCGGTCTGTCGCGTGTGCTTTTACGAATCGATGTCTCCAATCTCAGATTGCTGGACCTGAAAAACATCGACAAAGCTCGCCTTGTTTTAAACTATTCCTATCCCGGCGGGAACCCTACCCTCGGGTTATACCGCGTGACTGATCAGGACGCTGACTGGAATCTCGAGCAAGCCACCTGGAAACAGAAAAACAGCGACGAAGAATGGACAGGCGGCACGGGCGGAGGTGAACCCGGTGCCGGCACGTATGCGGAAGATCCCATCGATACATGCAAAGCAGACAATGGCGGCAAAGTTGAGTTCGAAATTCCGTCGTCGTTGGTACGCACCTGGATCGAGGGGGACAATGCCGACCAGAAGAATCCGAGTATCATGCTCAGATTTGAAGACAAGGGCAGCGTAAAACTGCAGACGCAGGGGTATCCCCCGGGCAGCAGCACGCACTTGTACGTAGACGCCGATTGGAAAGCGGACAAAGCCTTCTATCGCAAGGCATCCGGTAAGCTTTCACTGTTGGGTGCTCCCGCTGTTGACAAACAATTGATCGACCAAACCCTGCAATCCGCTTTGCAGGAATTCAACCCGAATCTGAGCAAGGTTCCCGCTGATGATATTTCCACCCGGTGGTGTCGTTGGTACCCTGGCCAGTATAACGCGTTTAATATCGTCCGGCAGGGTGGCTACGATCTGGCCATTACATCGCGTCAGGATTGGAAAGAACGGGTTTCGGAAGAACAGAAAAAAGGCCTAACATATGTTCCGGTCGCCAAACAACTGGTTTATCGCGACGGTGATGTCGCGGGCGGTGTTGAATATGCGGTTGTGTTCCGGAACGATGCATGGATTCCTCAAGTACATGCCTTTGTGAAAGCCCTCCGCTCTTCGGTTGCTCAGAAGAGGTTGGCCCAGGACAACACCTACCTTTTCGCTCCGCTAGACAAAGAACTGCCCTCTTTTGAGCCGCCGTCTTATTGGCGGGAAAAGCCCTGGAAAACGGAAAAGGAGCCTATGATGGTTCATGGCGTGGATTTCCACCAGGGGGGCTATTATACCACGGTATTGGCTGAATTGACGAAAATGAAAATGCTGGGCTACAACTCCGTCATGTACGGCGGTCATCCGGAAAAAGTCATGGAGTGGGCGGATGAGAACGGCATGTTGCTTTCCGGTATGGCCCATGTAACAAAAGAAGATCGGAAAGGTGGACGCTCGCGTCACGCCGCTGCCGCCAAAAAGATGGCAAAGCATCCCTCTTGCTGGGGAGCATTCCTCGCGAATGAAGATACGGCGACCCACTGGATGGTCAAAATGTACCGCGGGGAACTCGGCAAGAACCCCCCCGCCCGTGTCAAGGCCTTCGCCAGGGTGAAATACGGCGGATTTGAAGAATGGGCAAAGCAAAAACATAAAAATCTGGAAAAACTGAACGACCGATGGAACACGGATTATAACAGCTGGGCGGACATATTCTTGCCGGATCCCCGGTTGGAGGAAATCGTGGACATTTATGACCGGATACTCGATCCGGAAGATGTGGGGTACCAGTGGCGCACCCGCCTGGGAGCGCGAGGGATCCGCTATACAATGGCGAAATACCCGGATCTGCTGGACTTACATCGCCAGTGCCGCCGCGTCTGGGCCAGTTGGTATGATGAGCGTATAGTGGAAATGCGCGAGTATCTCGGCGATGATTTCCGATATACCGTCAAAGCGAAACCGCAACCGTACACCCATCGGGCGTCCAAGCAGTTCAACGGCGCCTGTCACGACCACGGCCCGCCGAAGAGTGGAGCGGTGGATCTTCAGATTTTCGTGGATACAGTGCAGATCGCCAAAGGATGGCCCGTGTGGAATGCGGAGGATCACATATACACCCCGCCGTCCACGCCGCGGCTTGTACGGTTCGATATCTTTTCCAAATACCTGATGGGGCAGTTCCAGGACACCTCATACTACTGGGGAAGCACCAGCGGCAGAGCCATATCCCGCAAACGCGGCACGGAGCATTATCAGGCGGAGAAAGAGACGCGCGACAAGATCCGCAGATACGAACCGATCCTCCGGGCGTTCCTGGAGGCACGGGCAAAGGCTGATCTCGCGGTGCTGGTAACCGAGGGCAACCGCGCATGGGATGAATATGATCCGCGGCCGGAGGAATCGTATCTCGGCGGAGCGATCAAGGCCTATGCCTATATGGGGGCGCTCGGGCGACAATGGAAATACGTGCTGGACCGGGACATATCTGCGGAAAGCGTGCAGGACGTGCTGGTCATCGATGCACCGTGGTTGACGGATCAGACGATAGAGCGACTCAGCAAACTCCCTTCGGACCGACGTCTGATCGCAGTCGGCGAAGTGCCGAACACGAACGAGTATGGGGAACCGCTTCCCGAAGACGCCCTCAACAAAGTGAAGAAACGCGCCACCGTGATTCAGGACTGGCCCGAACTGAGCGATGTTGTTAAACCGGCGG
>CAJXKU010000002.1 GCA_913055945.1 uncultured Lentisphaerota bacterium
CGAGTCTCATACGAGCCTGACCGCCGGCCAAAGTCCTGACACCCCAAACAAGAGACTAATCGGGGGTTTGACTGTAACGAATCGCTGAACGCAGTTCTCATACGAACCTGGCCGCCTAGGCAACCGTCGAATACCCCCCGGAACAGAGACAAACAGCGAAACAATGGTAAATACGCGCTGAACGCAGTTCTCATCCCCTATACCAAAGCGAATCTTTGCTTATGTCTGTCTTTTCCTCCATAATTGGCATTAATTGTGCTAATCACCAACCATGAAGGTCGCAGTAACATTGTTCGGTGTACGCGTTTCGCCCAGGTTCGATGGCGCACCGCAGGTGCTTATCGTCGATACAGCGCAGGACGGCGAAAGGGCGCGCCAGATTGTCGATCTGTCGGTGCGGTCAGCGCTGCAGCGCGTACAAACACTTAGAGAGTGGCAGGTGGACGTCGTGATCTGCGGCGCCATTGATCAGGCATCGTGTCACCTTTTATGTCAAGCCGACATCGAGTTATACAGCTGGGTAACGGGCACGGCAGAGGAGGCTTTGCAGTTGTTCCGCGAAGGGCGCTTAAGGTCCGGTGTGATACTTCGCGGTCGCGGGAAACAGCCCCAGCGATGGCGCTTCAGGGCAGGCTGGGGATATCGTTTCGACAATGGCTGATCAGCACCACACCAGTGGCCGTTCGGAAGAAAATGGAAACCAACCAAAAAGGAGGGAAACACTATGCCACGAGGAAACGGAACAGGACCAGCAGGAATGGGACCGATGACAGGCAGAGCGGCAGGTTTTTGCGCGGGATATGCCGTCCCGGGGTACATGAACCGGATGCCGAGCGGCGGCTTCGGTCGCAACCTTGGCCGGGGTCGGGGCTGGCGCAACTGGTACCGGGCCACCGGCATGCCTGGCTGGATGCGCGCAGCGCAGGGCCTTCCGGCATGGGGGGAACCCGGTTTTGCCGCCGCTCAAACGCCGCCTCCGCCGGCAGCAGCGAACAGTGCGTACGCCGCATCCCAGGCGGCCCCAACTGCAGAGCAGGAACTGGAAATGCTTCGCACTCAAGCCGAGCAGATGCAATCTGCCCTTGAAAATGTGCAAGAGCGCATCCAGGAACTCGAGCAGTGCCAGGACGGAGAAGAGCAGCCAAAGCAGAACTCCTCATAGCCGGATGCATTCACGCATAGAATTCGACTTACATGGAAGTTTATTTGAACTCAAGACTCGTTGCGACGGGGCACGGGAATACGCGATCCGGAAATTCCCGCCAAAGGCGGGCCGCTGCCGTAAACCCCGTGCAATGAAGCGGGTAAAGGTATTGTACGTCGAATTCGCGCAAGGCCTCAACGGTCTTACGCATTCGCGATTCGTCAGCCGCGGTCAGATGCGTGCCGCCGATTACCGTGTGTATAGGGCGTCCGGGAAACAGCTCCTTCACATACCGAAGAGTGTTGATCAGACCAGCGTGGGCACAGCCGAGGACAGCCACGACGCCGTCATGCGTGTCCATAACCGCCGCCTGATCATCCACAAGGTGATCCGGGCGCCTGCACTGAGTGTCTGTAAAGAAAGCTCCGCCGGTGTCTTCATAATCCGTGGTTCTGGGCACAGGCCCCGTGCACCAGAATCCTCCACATACGTTCACGGGGTGTTCGGTAAATATGGGGGTACCGCATGCGTCTAACGCATCCCGGCTTTCACCGGGCATGCCGACGTCCCTTACCGTACCATCGAGGTTTTCGGCATATTTTTCCGCAAGTGCGTGCGGGTGAAGATAAACGTTGATCCGGCCCGTCTGGCCCTGAACCGTCGCCAATCCGCCGGTATGGTCATAATGGCCGTGGCTCAACACAATTGATTCAGCTGCGGGCGGATCTATGTTCAGTGCGCGGGCATTGCGCCGGACGAGTTCTGTCTGCCCAGTATCGAAAAGGATGCGCTTTGTGCCGACTTCAATCCAGAGCGCCAGCCCGTGCTCTCCCAGCAGACCGCGCCACTGGGCCGTATTTTCTACAAGAACTGTAATACGAAATGCGCTCATCTTTTGGTGCTCCGCAGGATTATTGCTCATTCTCACTCGACGTTGTTCTATTTATCGGGTGGTTGTTTTGGTCCAGATAGCCAAGCGCCGAGACGTGTTGCTCTGCTTCGAGATCATTATACCACGCATAGTGTGGTGTATTTCAAGTGCGTTTACATAATGTGGCGTTATTTTTCTTTTACGAAGTGGTTCACAATATGCTGGCTGCCAATGACCGCCGGTTTCAGGTGTCAGGTGTTGGATTTCAACATTCAGACTCCCCTGAAACCAGCCCAGCAGATTACGCACCAATTCGTAAGTTATGCTTCCGCCCTTATGTGATTTGTTGAAACGATAATCAACGAACGTTTCGTCAATGCAATTCCGATACAGAACACTAGAACCAAGCACTGCTCCTGAGCACGAAAGGCGGGATTTGTCCTGCGCCTTTTCAGTACCGGTTCTATCGCTGCTGAACCCTGTACGTTATGCCTCGGCAATTGCCTGCTTCAAGTTCTCCCAGAGCTCTTCGACGGTCTTTTTCGCTTGACTTTCGCCGTATTCGACAATGGTTTTACCTTCGGTAAGGGCATCATTGACAGCCTGGTCGAAGGGAATATGTCCGATGACCATTGATCCGTGGTCCTGCGCGATTTCTTCAATGCGTCGGCTCTGCTGCGGATTGAGATCGGATTTGTTGATCGCGACGACAGTCGGAATGCCGAAATGGGCGGTAAGCTGCAACACGCGCTCCATGTCATGTACGCCTGACACGGTAGGCTCGGTAACAATCATCACCAGGTCCGCCCCTGTGACCGAAGCTATAACGGGGCATCCCGTGCCCGGCGGACCGTCGCCCAGGATCAACGGTTGTCCCAGTTCATCGGTGAGTTCCCCCGCACGGAGGCGAACCTGTGTAACAAGACGACCCGAATTCTCTTCGGCAATTCCCAGGCGCGCGTGAACCATCGGGCCGAACTTTGTCCCCGACACATGCCAACGGCCCGAGACATTCTGTTCGCTGCGGATGGCTTCTGTGGGACAGACCAGGCGGCACAAACCACAGCCTTCGCAGGCCAAAGGCTCTACCCGATATGTCCGGTCCACTATGTCATTGGCCGGACCGTCGAACCGGATGGCGTCAAAGTGACATGCTTCGGCGCACTTACCGCAACCGATGCATTTGTCCGGCTCAACCATTGCTTTCCTGCCACCGACGAAATCGTGTCCTTCGTACACCGTGGGGGCCAGCAGAAGATGCAGGTCAGCGGCGTCTACATCATTATCGGATAAGACCTTATTGTCCGCCAAGTGCGCCAGCGCCCCCATCACCGTGGTTTTGCCGGCGCCGCCTTTACCGCTGATTACGGCCACATCTTTATACGAGTCTGCGGTTCCTTTCTCAAAATCCGGCGTCTGCTCTTCCGCGAGCTCAAAGATACACTCCTCGGGCTCCGGCGGTCGCGCAGTGTTCAGGTTATCATAGATATCTAAAAGGTTCTCCCGCATATCAGGGAATGCTTCCGCTATGATCCCCCCGCCTGAATAGACTTCGGCGTATGCTCTATGGAAGGGAATTCGTCCCGAAATGGGCAGCCCCACATCGGCGGCATAGTCCGCAATGATTCTGTCTTCACCATCGGATCGATTCACAATGATCCCGCTCGGTACGCCTACTTTGAGGGACAGACCTACAGCGAGCCTCAAGTCATTCAGCCCAAACGGCGTCGGCTCTGTGACCAGAAATACCGCATCGGCTCCCTCTACAGCTTCCACTACGGGACACCCGGTACCGGGCGAAGCGTCAATGATGTTGATCGCTCCCGGGTCGATGCAGCTTTTGACCTCCTGAACCACGTTGGGGGCAAGTGCCTCGCCGATGTTCAACATGCCGTGAGCAAAAAAGAAGCCTTTCGTGTGCCTGTCTATCTGAACTTTCCCGATCGATGCTTCCTGTTCCGAGATGGCCCCTTCCGGACAGATGTACGAGCACACACCGCACGCATGGCAGATCTCATTGAAAATGAGGACCTTGCCTTTTACCACAGCCACGGCATTGTAATTACACGCCTCGGCGCACCTTCCGCAAGCGGTGCATTTCTCGGCATCCCAGACCGGCTTCGGAACCGTTACGGCATGCTCTTGATGAATATCCGGCTTGATAAAGAGATGGTCGTTGGGTTCCTCCACGTCGCCGTCCAGGAGCCGAACATTTTCGCCACGTGCGGCAAGCGCATATGCCAGGTTCACCGCGAATGTCGTTTTGCCTGTACCACCTTTTCCACTTGCAACCGTAATAACCATCCGTGTATAAGCCTTTCCCAAAATAGATTCACGCTTCCCGGCCGACTCAAGCACCCTTCTCCCGTTGGTAGCAACTTATGTGCCAGCGTGAATTCACTAACAGCTTAACGGCTTGAGGGCGCCCATGTTCGATGAACAGAGTCCGGCGCGAGCGGAAAAGCGACGCTTGCACATTGCAACGACGGGTTCTCAATTGCGTTGCACGTTGCACAGGAACACGAAGAACGGAAACGAGAGAACGAATAACCGATACACCGCCACACTGATACACCCTCCGAAGCGGACCGCAAAGCGGTCCGGGTAGGTAGCCACGGGTGTGAACCCGTGGGCTCGGGGATGCCCACCACCGATATGCGCCCCAAAGCGGGCGCGGGTGAGTTTTCTCATGTATAGCCACAAAAAGTCACAAAAAGGCACGAAAAAAATGTGGCTTCGGAAGAAGCAGGAACGATAGGACCACAGGACCACGGGACTACAGGACGATGGGACTACGGGACTATGGGACTGCTGGACTATGGGACTGCTGGACTGTGATACAAGGAAGCGCGAGGCACGGAGAACGAGCCCCCGGCACACCGCCAGACCGGAGCACCGATACACTGGTACACCGCTACACCGCTACACCGCTACACCGATACACCCTCCGAAGCGGACCGCGAAGCGGTCCAGGTGGGTAGCCACGGGTGTGAACCCGTGGGATCGGGGATGCCACCACCCATATGCGCCCCAAAGTGGGCGCGGGCGAGTTTTCTCATGTATAGCCACAAAAAGTCACAAAAAAAATATGGCTTCGGAAGAACCAGGAACTATAGGACCATAGGACCACAGGACCACAGGACCACAGGACCACAGGACGACGGGACTGAAGGATGACACGTCAGTCACAGGGAACCGTTTTACTGACGAACCGACTTCCCGGTACACCACTACACTGCTACACCGATACACCGCCACACTGGTACACCGCCACACTGGTACACGGGTACACCCTCCGAAGCGGACCGCGAAGCGGTCCAGGTGGGTAGCCACGGGTGTGAACCCGTGGGCATGGGGATACCCCAACCACATCTGCGCCCCAAAGCGGGCGCGGGTGAGAATCCGGGGACATTCTCCTATGCGTACAATGTTTCTTTAACCACGAAGGCCACGAAGAACACAAAGATGCTAAGAAAATTGAGCCTCAAGAAGGCCAGCATTTTCAGTCAACGGCGAATCACGTGAATATAAGTGGTTAGTTGGACATTGATGTTATTCGCGTCTACTCGCGTGATTAGCGGTTTTCTTATATTCTTTCTTTACATTCTCCGCGCCTCTGCACGATAACACAAATGACATATGGATATTTATGCTCGCACGGAGCCATGAAGAGCACGGGAAGTGATAGCTTACCGGTGGCATAGGAGGAGCGCCAGTAGAATTGCTGACGCAAAGCAAAACTTCGTGACGCTGGCTTTGCGTTCCTTGTTGCTCTTTGTGGTTCACTCATATTTACGTTAATCACCTAATTCTCGATATAATGTTATGTTGTAATTGGTGATTTTTAAAGCCAAGCAACGGCCATTTTCGGGCTGATTAAATCACATTTTTCTTGGATAACTAAGACTTTCTATTAACAAAAAAGGAAAGGATGAAATTATGCGCACGGCACGAATCAGGAATTGATCGGGAGCGGTGTTATTCTCATGTTGTAAACCGGGTGTCAGGCATGCCGGGGTATCTCCCCTTCGAGAAACACATTTACGAAGAAAATGTGTTTTTTCGGTCAGGAGCGCATGCGGAAGAAAAGATTTGAACAAGACGAGAGCTCCGGTCTTGTCTCCTTCTGCCAACTGCGCAAAGCCGAGCTTTGAAAGCGGTTTATCCACGTAAAATGCAATCATCCAGACCCCTTTTTCCCGTCCGGATTGTGTCGCCTTCCCGCTTAAAACAGGCTACGAAAGACCGGAATACGGCTTTCATTCCGCTCTCATTTCTGATCGCTGGCTTCATTTTCTAAAAATCTTCCCCTTAAAATTAGAGACGCTTTCTCAGCGAAATTGGTACACCGATGCTATGCTATAGCTCGGTTGTCTCCAGGTTTCATATCTGCCCTTTATCTATATTTCTCTTTTGTTCGGTAATGCCAGTACGCTGGCTTACGACGGTGATGGGCAACAGCCATAATTTCGACCGTTTCTTGTTGATAGCGGTAGATTACCGCATAAGGAAAGCGATGGAGATTCAACCGATGAATACGGGGCATGTCGGCGTAATTAGGTCAAGTATCAGGATTCTGAATGATTCGGTCGATTGCACGGTCAACTTCATCAAAAAATTCAATGCCGAGATGCTCACATTCGTCTTCGTACCAAGCAATCGCCGCATCCAGCTCTTTCTGAGCGTGGGGATGTATTCGTACGTCAGGCATGGTATTTGGCCTTAATCTCGTCCCTTACTTCCTCCCAGGGACGGCAATGGGCTTCTCCCTGATCAATCTGCCTGACTCGCTTTTCAATCTCTTCCTGCCAAGCCAACTCAATTTCCACTTGTGCTTCATCCCCTGGTTCAAGACTTGTAATCAGTCTTTCCGCGATGCGAGCACGCTCGGGCTCAGGCAGGTGAAGTGCGTCCTCCAGTATATCGTTAGATTTTGTCATGTTAGGTTTGTCCTCTATTGAATTCATTCACCGCTTTATTTTTCTAATTATAGCGCAACTAGTCCTTACTCGCAAGGCATAATTCTTAAGGTAGCCAACTTCTAGATTCACTTTCAGTTTATAAATTCCATAGGAACTTATTCTGCTGGAGCCGTACATTGGTTTTTGTGTTTTGTCAAATATCCGGCGCGTTCACTTATGTTTTTTCCGCTACAAAAAGGTTCACTTTTAGACTTTCGCTTTTATAACTTATACGGAACACATATCCCCCGTCCCTAATCGTCGATTCTCGTCGTGGAGAAACATTGAAAGGCCAAAAGCCGCCGGAGCTTCCGGCGTATAAAGTGAGGCGTAACAGTGTATGCAAAATGGACGTTCACACCTATAGTTACAATTGCTCAAACAGGAATTTTTCTGTCAGCATGGGTTACACGATGTTCTCCGAAAGAGGAAGATCGAGTGATCGCACTATCGTTCTGTGTCGTCGTTACCAGCTGACCGGACATGCGTTTTGGGGAAACGATGATGACTATGGCTGAGAATCTGCGTCATTTTTTTTATTTGTGTGTTGTTGCTTCACTCCTCCTGTCTACCACCGTACATGCGGAGAAGAGTATGGAATGGAAGGATCAAGTGCCTGAACCGATATTTGATAAAGAGCCTGGTTATACAAACCTGTACTGGACTGCCTGGGAATTGGCTCATGAAAAGGTTAGAGCGCAGCGCAATCTCCCCCGATCGCCATACATGGATGAAGGCTTCTGGGACGATACGATCTGGATCTGGGACACCTGTTTTATGGCGTTGTTCTGTAAGTATTCTCCCCGTGAATTTCCCGGCGTGGAGAGTTTGAACAACTTCTACGTACCTCTTCACGGTAATGCATATGAGGAAGGGACGTACCCACTGAATATTCAGCACCCTGATAATCCACCGCTGTTTGCCTGGGTGGAATACGAGAATTTTCTTTTCAACGGAAACGAGCAGCACGTGAAGAAGCTGCTTACTGAGCAGAAATACCTACAGAAACATTTCGAATGGTTCAATGAGGTTGAACCGGGGTGGAGTTTCAAGTCCCAGGCGGAGCATCGGAAGAAAAGCGCGCCGGTTAAGATCAGGAAAGTTGAAAACGGGTATTACTGGGGCGGGGTTCAAAGTGGTATGGACAATACGCCGCGCAAGCGCCATGGGCTCTGGATCGACGCCATTTCGCAGCAGGCGCTTTCTGCGCTGTACATCAGTCGAATGGCTGAAAAGATTGGACGTGCGGATATGGCCGAAAGGTGGAAAACACGCTATTCAGAGCTCAAAAATACCATAAATGAGTTCTACTGGAACGAAGAAGACGGCATTTATTACGATCTGGATCCGGAGACGATGGAGCATCTGAAAGTGAAAACACCGGCTTCTTTCTGGCCGATGCTGGCGGAGGTGCCCACACCTGAACAAGCTGAGCGAATGGTCAAACACGTCCAGGATCCGAACACCTTCGGCGGGAAGCGTCCCTGGCCAAGTGTCGCCAGATCCGATCCGGCTTATACAGAACCTGATGGGAAGTACTGGCGGGGCGGAATCTGGCTGCCGATTGCCTACATGGGGACGAAGGCCTTGGAAAAATACGGTTATTACAAAGAAGCGGACGAGAACGCCGAGAAACTCTTAGCCCAAATGTTCCGCACCTACAGGGACTACAATCCAAACACCATCTGGGAGTGTTACAGCCCGACTCGCGATGCGCCGGGCAAGCACAAAGACGGGAACCGTGTGGTGCGACCGGATTTCTGCGGTTGGTCGGCGCTGGGACCGATTGCGCTGTTTATTGAGAACGTACTTGGATTCCATGTGGTCAACGCTGTTGAGAAAAAGATTGAATGGCGCCTGCATCAAACCGCCCGCCATGGTATCAGGGATCTGCGTTTTGGGGATATTGTTACGGATATTGTATATGACGGAAAAGGTGAGATAACGATCAAAAGTAATGCTGCGTATACGTTAGTTATCAATGGTGAGTCGCGAAGAATATCTGAAGGGACTACGACCATAACGATTGACCCTGAAACCATTCCTGCGAGCGATAATGTCCTGAACACCGGGCCTGAAAAGTAGGATTGTTGGCTCCTGTTCACTTGCCCGGAACAACATGAGATGTGGAAAACGGGAGACCGTGTGATTCGCCCTGCTTGCCTTCCGGCGGCAGCACGACGCAATTGCCCAGCGGCCGCCAGATCTGCGGATCTGTCGATCTGAACATCGCAACGGTGGGCTTACCGAGGTAAGCGGCCAAGTGAGAGATGCCGCTGTCATTGCCGATAAAAACTCGGGTCTTGGCCTGCAGATACTTTATGAGCGTTTGAAGTTCAGGGCAGTAAAGGTAATTGAAGGGGATTCCGTATTCGGATAACAACTCCGTCATAGGCTCGAACAGGTGGGTGTCCGCAGGCCCGAAGGACAGCCAGACCTTCCGGCCGTGGCGCATATACCAGCCATGAGCAAGGCGTAGAAACATTTTGAGTTTTACGTTTTTGGTGTCACTGCCGCTTCCGGGGTGGAGCCAGAGATGCTCGCCGTTGTCCGACTCTGCGTCTCCGGATAACCGAATCTGCCACCAGTCGGGAGGTAACGGCTCTTCCGCTTCCAGGAAAAATCTGCGTGCAATATGCGGTGGTCTCCGGGGTCTGGGATTAAGCCAGTACACGGTTTCCGCTCCCGCCTGATAAAATGATCTCTCCGTCGCTGTGTCACGTTTACCGAAAAGATAAACCGCGGCGCCTTCTGCATATTGCACAAGTTCCCGGCTGGGGCCATTTTCTCGGTACAGCGATTGCAACGCTGCCCCGTCAACATTCAGGAAGTGTGTGTAGAATGTCTCATGCGGCAGAAGGTCCAGGTATTCCCTCTTCGTAATCAAGCACACTTCGGAACACCGGGATGACAGCGCAGACAACAGCGGAAGGCTCAGGATGAAGTCTCCGATCCCGCCTCTGCGCATAAAAACAACTCGTTTCCTGTCGTCGGAGTCGGCCAAAATCCAGTCAGTTCAGTGGTGTTATTCATGTATCTTAAAAGACGCCGTCGACAAACAAAGAGTGGAGTGTGTTGTTATCGTCATGCGGAGATGACGCCGAAGCTTGACCAGCGGCGTTATCCAGCTAACCTTATGCTGCGACGTCCTGTTTCTTCACTCTGGTGAAACGGCTGCTGTAAATTCCCAACCGCCAGACGGCGGATGATTGCGCGTTTGTTATCCCGGGCTTACGGCTTCGGCCAATGAACGCACGAACTGGCGGGCGCTGTTGAGGCCCGCCTCGCGGCTTTCGGCCTCCGCTATCGTCTTGACCAGGGCACTCCCCACCACTACGCCGTCTGCGTATTGTACGACTTCGCGCGCCATGTCCGGTGTAGATACGCCGAATCCTGCCACGGTCGGAAGTGCTGTCTCCGACTTTATCTGTTTAAGGTGCTCGGCCAGATCTGAGGGCACGGCTGCACGTACACCGGTAACACCGGTTACGCTCACGTAATAGATAAAACCGCCGGCTTTCCGGAGCACTTTATGCCTTCGTTCCGAAGATGTTGTCGGCGCCAGAAGCGGAATAAGGTGAAGATCATGCTCTTCCAGGGCAGGGTAGACTTCGTCCGCTTCTTCCGGCGGCAAATCAACCACGAGGAGTCCATCAACGCCGGCCTGACGAGCATCGCGGGCAAAGGCTTCCAATCCGTAATTAAAAAACACGTTGTAGTACCCGAAAAGAATCAGGGGCGTAGAAATTTCTTTCCTGACCTCGCGAATCATTTCAAAAATACGCGGGAGGGTGGTCCCCGCCCGGAGTGCCCGCTGACTCGCGGCCTGAATCGTAGGTCCGTCTGCCGTTGGATCCGAAAAGGGGACGCCGACTTCGATAATGTCTGCACCGGCATCCGCAATGTTTTTGATCAGTTCCGCACTCGTGGCGAGGTCCGGATCGCCTGCCGGGAGGAACATGACCAGCGTTTTGCTGTTGGTTCGGCTTTTGCGGGAAAATGTTTCGTCTATTCTGTTCATTCGCTGTTGGCGTCTTCCTTTTTTTGTGCGTTGCGGAATTCGTCTACAGCACTCATGTCCTTATCTCCGCGCCCTGAAAGGTTTACGATCAGGTATTCATCCGGTCGCATCCGCGGTGCGCGCCGCACGGCTTCGGCGACAGCATGAGCGGATTCGAGCGCGGGGATAATGCCCTCCAGGCGACAGAGCAGGTCGAAGTTGTCGACGGCTTCCTGATCGTTGACCACCGTGTATTCGGCCTTTTGCATTTCGTGGAGATAAGCGTGCTCCGGTCCTACGCCGGGGTAATCCAGCCCTGCTGAGGCCGAGTGTGTCGGTTTAATCTGGCCATAGTCATCCTGTAACACATAACTTTTGCTTCCGTGCAGGACGCCCAGGCGGCCTCCGCCGATGCTTGCCGCATGCTTACCCGTTTCCAGGCCGCTGCCGCCTGCTTCAACGCCGATGAGCTTTACCTGGGATTCCTGCTGAAACGCCTGAAAGATGCCCGACGCGTTGCTTCCGCCGCCCACGCAGGCGATGATCGCGGCGGGAAGATCGTTTTCATGCCGGGCAATCTGCTCGTAGGTTTCGTCTCCGATGACGCGTTGGAACGCGCGAACCATGAGCGGATATGGATGGGGGCCGGCAACTGTTCCCAGCACGTATGACGTACGCTGCACACTGCCCACCCAGTCCCGAAGAGCTTCATTCAGAGCATCCTTCAGCGTACCCGAGCCGGTATCGACCGGCAGCACATTTGCTCCCAGGTATTCCATCCGCCGAACGTTGGGCGCTTGCCTATGGATGTCTTCGCGCCCCATGTAAACGTCACATTCCAGCCCCAGACGAGCGGCTACCGTGGCTGTGGCTACGCCATGCATCCCTGCCCCGGTTTCGGCGATGACCCGAGGTTTGTTCATATATTTCGCCAGCAGTGCCTGCCCCAGCGTGTTGTTGATCTTATGTGCTCCGGTATGATTCAGGTCTTCACGCTTCAGGTAGATACGGGCTCCGCCGCAGTGCCGGGTCAAACGTTCCGCATAGTAAAGCGGGGAGGGGCGCCCCACGTAATCGCGGAGATACTTATCGAATTCGTTTCGAAAGTGCGTATCGGCCCAGCAATAGTTGAAGGCCTGTTCCAGTTCCTCCAGCGCGGGCATAAGCGTTTCCGGCACATACTGCCCGCCGAACGGTCCGAAATGACCGGTCTTATGTTCTGATTGGTCCATGATCATCTGATTCGTCTTTATCTCTGCTTTAAGCTAAGCACGGAACGGTCGGAGTCGTTCCATGGCAAGCTTGATTTTTTCAGGATCTTTCGTGCCCGGCGCATGTTCCACACCGCTGTTCAGGTCCACGCCGAACGGCTGGATTTGTCGGACCGCCTCGAGGACGTTGTCCGGGCCCAGGCCACCTGCTGCAATCACCCAGCGTTCAGCAGCAAGTTTGGAGGCCAAGGCCCAGTTTCCCGTGCGTCCTGTGCCGCCGCGCATACCGGCCGCACGTGAGTCCGTCAGAATAGCCGCCGCCGGGAATGTTAAAGCGTGCTGAAGGTCTTCAGCTGCGGTCAATGTTATTCTTTTCCAGACCCGGCAAGCCCCGATTTCCTGCGCTGACGCTTCTGTTTCCTCGCCATGAAGCTGGGCAATGTTCAGGCCACAGGCGTCCATGGTCCGCTGTATTTCATAAGCGCTTTCATTGACGAATACGCCCACCTTCCCGATGCTTCCTTCTATCCGTGAACTGATGTCTGCACACTGCTCGGGTGTAATGCAGCGCGTCGATTCCGGCGCAAAAATAAAACCCACATAATCAGCGCCGGCGTTTACAGCGAACTGCGCATCTTCGAGCGAAGTGATACCGCAGATTTTAACTTTAAGCTTCATACAGCGTGGCTGCTCCTTTTCAGCCTCGATACTTTACTACAGTAGAGCGAATGATGTTTTGATTGAGGAAAGAATATACGATTTGAAATCGTCACTTGGACACAGCATAATTGTGCAATACTGGCCGGATTCATCAATCTGTTTATGTGGCGCGCAATGTAAACAGATAACGAGAAGAGGCGGATTTTCTTTCAGCCGTGATGGGATAAATACTCGTGTATTCTTTCCGCTAAACGTTCTCCAAGTCCTGGCACGGCTTTGCGGATTTCTTCCGGCTGAGCATTCCTTAAATTCTTAACAGAGCCGAAATATCGAAGCAACTGTTGCCGTCGCTGGGGTCCAACCCCTTCGATCTCGTCAAGTACGGATTCAGATAATCGTTTACGCCGTAATTGTCTGTGGTAATTTACGGCGAACCGGTGAGCTTCATCCCTCAGACTCTGCAGAAGCTTCAGTCCTTCGTGTTCTCGAGGAAGCACGAGTGGCTCGGCCTGATCGGGAAAGTAAATCTTCTCTCGTTGTTTCGCAAGCCCGATGACGGGCATAGGTTGGACGTCTGCTTCGACCAAGGCTTTTATGACAACGCTGAGTTGGCCGGGTCCGCCGTCCACAACGATTAAATCGGGCATTTCTTTTCCTCTGTTTGCCTTTCGTTCTCCGGCGTATCGGCGTTTGACGACTTCCGCCAGCATCGCATAGTCGTCCATCCCGGAGACATCACGTATGCGGAAACGTCTGTAAGCGTTTTTGGCGGGGCGTCCTTTTTTAAAGCAGACCATACTTCCTACCGCCATGCGTCCGCTGATATTCGAAATGTCGAAGCATTCTACGTTTTCCGGCGGATGCTTTAGCTCCAGCGCGCGCTGCAGCTCGAGCACCATGTGATCCGGATCATCTCCGGTCTGTTGAAGAGTGGTTTTCTCAAACTTTCGCACTTGCGGTGTGCAGAGGGATTTGATGTTTGCGATGACATCCCGGAGCCGGGCCGCCTCCTCGAAGCGCTGTTTCTGGACATGTTTCTGCATCTGCTCCTGTAAGTCGTTGAGGATATCGTCAGTTTCGCCTTGAAGAACTTGAAGAGCGGCCTGTAAACGCTGATCGTATGCTTCATCGGATATCTGCTCAATGCAGGGACATGAACACGCCTGCACTTTACGTTGCCGGCAGTGCCGGTAGGTCGAGGCGTCCGGAAAGCGTGTGCTGCATGTTCGAAGTCCGAAATGCTTGGAGATGATTTCCACGGTATTCCGTACCGCCCGAGCGTATGGGAAAGGACCGTAGTACCGTCTGCCGTCCTGGCGCTTTATGCGGGTTAATTGCAGGCGCGGGTATTTTTCGGAGGCGTCGACAGCAATCAGAAGGAAGCGCTTATCATCCCGCAGTTCGACGTTGTATCGCGGGTGGTAGGCCTTGATCAGTCTTGACTCCAGCAGAAGTGCCTCCGTTTCAGATTTGACAGGGTGGATCTCGTATTCGTGGATGCTGTTGATCAAAGCACGAAGTTTGGGGTCGGCGCGTCGGTTGCGGCTGGGTTGGAAGTACGTCGTCAGGCGTTTACGGAGCGACTTGGCCTTTCCCACGTAGATGACGTCCCCCGCACTGTTGCGGAATACATAGACCCCCGGTTTTGAAGGGACGTCCTGTGGCTTGAATTGTTCAGGGGCAGGCACGGGTGCAGATTTCCTTTACTTACGGTGTGGCGTCACTGGACTCATCACCGGAGGTGTCTGCAGAGGTATAGCTCTCCAGTTCGTAATTGATATATTGACTCGGTTTCGGTAAACGGGCCAGTGCAACGTTTGACTCAGAGAAGAATTCTTCTGCCATCGTGTTATGATAGCCGGAGAAGACTACAACCCGCCTGATCCCGGCAGCGATCAGTGCTTTGGCGCAACTCGTGCACGGCATATTCGTGATATAAGCCTGGGCGCCTTCAATGCTGACGCCATGTCTGGCTGCTTGACAGAGCGCGTTGATCTCCGCATGGTTCGTTCGGACACAGTGGCCGTCTACGACGAGGCATCCCACCTGCGTACAGTGCGCTGCGCCCGGCAGCGACCCGTTATAACCGGTAGCCAGGACATAACGATCTTTGACCAGCACACATCCGCAATGCATACGTGGACAAGTAGCTCGTTCCGAAGCCAGCATCGCCAGCTTCAGGAAGTACTCCTCCCACGAAGGACGCGGGTGTGCAGTGCAGTCGTTCTTCTTGCCTTCGGATATGTGGCTTTCGTGATTGTCCATGGCGGTCTCCAGTGTTTGAGTCAACGTCGTCTATCGTGTATTTTCCTACTATAAATGTTGTCGGACGCCAGGACGTTATCGGTTCACTGGATAAATATCATATCGGAAAGGAATCGTTGTAAGGTCACTTTTTTCTTCCCGGCCCCGTTTTTTGTCAAATACATGGGGGGGAGTAGGACGGGGTCGCTCGGGGTCGGGGTTATTCGGGGGGAATGTTCAGTTTCATGCCGGGGGAGAGTTGGGATGGGGCGGTTAACTTCTGTTTATTGGCATTGTAGATCTTGCGCCATTTTTTCGGCGTACCATAGAATTTTTGAGAAATTCCGGTGAGGGTGTCGCCTTTTTTCACTTTGTAGTGCTTCGGCTTCTGGGCGCTGCGGGGTTGCTGGCTGTCCCCTGCGTCTCCGACGGGCACGAATTCCATGCCTTCGGTGGGCTGTGCTTTTGATGCAGGCGTCTGCTGCTGCTTTTCCGCGGAGGGTGCGGTATCCGGGCCGGTTTGTTTTTCCGGTTGTTCACGTTGATCCGGTGCCGTGTGGTACTTCATGGGCGGCGGATGCCCGGGCGCTTTCCAGCGGGGGTAGGATTTGTTTATAGCCTTAATCCACTCTTTTTCCTTGGGCGAAAGCGGGCGGACGGCCAGTTGCGGACCTTTACACCCCGCGCCGGTAATAACCAGAAAGAAGCTCAGAACCACGAGCCCCGGCAGCACCCTCTTTGAAGTGGCCGAGAGCAGATGGCGGGCCATTCGTACGAAGGGATGGGTATTCAAAGTTTTGTTTGGGGTAGAGCCCAGGTTTGAGGTGTGGTCTGAACTGATCATCATTCGCCTCTCCTGAATAGTAGTGCTGAATTGTGTCCACCGAAACCGAGGTTGACGTTCATGGCATGATCCACGTTTAATTCGCGGGCCTCATTGGGAATATAATCCAGATCGCATTCAGGGTCAGGCGTTTCATAATTGATCGTGGGCGGAACTACACCATGATTCAGTGACTGGATACAGGCGATGGCCTCTATGCCGCCAGCGGCACCGATCGTATGACCGATCATGGATTTTGTACTGCTGACGGGGGTCCTGTAGGCCTGCTCTTCGCCCAGCGTATGTTTGATGGCATTGGTTTCCATCTGGTCGTTCAAAGGTGTAGAGGTGCCGTGAGCATTGATATAATCAATTTGATCGGCAGATACAGAAGCCTGCTTCATGGCGTTCTGCATGGCGCGGACTGCACCTTTTCCCTCCGGCTGGGGGGCGGTGATGTGGTAGGCGTCGCCGCTTAAGCCGTATCCGACGATTTCCGCAAGGATAGGCGCATTCCGGCGCTTTGCGTTCGCGAGGGATTCGAGGACAAGAATGCCGGCGCCTTCCCCCGGCACAAATCCGTCCCGGTCATGGTCGAATGGTCGGCTTGCTTTTTCCGGGGTATCATTCTGTTCTGTAAGGGCTTTCATTGCGCAGAACCCGGTGAGCCCAAGCGGATCAATGATGGCCTCGGCGCCACCGGTTACAACGGCGTCAGCGTCGCCGCGTCTGATGACCCAGGCGGCTTCTCCGATGGCGTGTCCGCCGGAGGCGCAGGCGGTGACCATGCCCAGGTTGGGTCCCTCCAGCCCGTGGCGGATGGAGACGACCCCGGACGCCATGTCGATGATCATTTTCGGGACCATAAGGGGGGAAGACTTTGAGGGGCCTCTGCTGTGGAGGGTCTTCGCCTGTCCGTTCAGCGTGGTGATCCCGCCGATTCCGCTTCCGATATATGTGCCGATGCGTTCGGGATCCGTATTGTCAGGACTTAAGCCTGCCTGGTTCAGGGCCTCATCCGAGGCGGCAATCGCGTAATGACAGAACGGGTCCAGGCGTTTACCTTCTTTCGCAGGCATATAAGCGGAAATATCCAGATCGCGCACTTCGCCGGCGACCTGACAGCGAAATTCCGAGGCGTCGTATTTGCTGATCGTGTCGATACCCGACTCGCCGGCGACAATTCGGTCCCAGTACGTTTTTACGCCGTTACCGAGGCATGTGACTGCGCCTGTTCCGGTGACAACAATCCGCGTATTCTCGTCCTGCATAAGTAGATGATCCTCGTTTATCCTTCTGCTGTTCCGGGTGATCCGGCAGACAGGTCGTTTTCAGTCGCAACGCTTATCGTTCGGCGGAAGAATAAGACGTTTGACTTGTTCCGCTTGTCAGCGTCGGAGAAAAACCTGTCTTACAGTGCAGCTTTTCAGCCTTGCTGCTGATTTTCGATGTACTTTACGGCTTCGCCCACAGTGGTAAGCTTTTCCGCTTCTTCATCGGGGATCTCTTCGCCGAATTCTTCCTCTAAGGCCATAACCAGTTCTACCGTGTCCAGCGAATCTGCGCCCAGATCTTCCACGAACTTTGCGTCCGGCTTGACCTGATCTTCATTGACGCCGAGCTGGTCCACGATGATCTTTTTCACACGGTCGTTTATAGATGCCATCTTTATTCCTCCATTGCTTTTTAATGTTACTTTGCCGTTATACTTTATGTTTATTGGTGGCCGACTTTTGTTAACGAGCTAATATGAAGCCCGCTTTTGTCATTGCAAACCATCCGTTTGTGTTTGTGCGGCGTTTTACATAACCATCCCGCCATCGACCTGGAGAACCTGCCCCGTTATATACCCGGCGTCCGGTCCGGCGAGAAATTTAACTGCGTTCGCCACATCTTCCGGCGTTCCGGGGCGTTGTAAGGGGATGTTCTGCAGGAAATTCGTCCGTGCTTCGTCGGTCAATTCGCCCGTCATTTCCGTTTCGATATAACCGGGGGCCACCGCGTTGACGTTTATGCCGCGGGAAGCGAACTCACGGGCTGTTGACTTGGTCAGCCCGATGATGCCCCCTTTCGATGCGCTGTAGTTGGCCTGGCCGGCATTACCGGTTAAGCCTACGACCGACGCCATGTTTATGATCCTGCCGGATCTGGCTTTCATCATCGGTCTGGCGGCTGCTTTGGTGCAGTTGAAGGCGCCTTTCAGGTTAATAGCCATTACTTGATCCCAATCTTCGTCTTTTAGACGGACCAGAAGATTGTCGCGCGTTATGCCGGCGTTGTTCACCAGGATATCCAGAGACCCCATTTTGTCGACCACATTTTTCATAAGGTCTGCTACGGCATCAGCATCGACCACGTCGGTGACAAATGGTTCGCACGCGATGTCCTGCTGCTTCAGTTCTTCAGCGGTGGCCTGTGCGGATTCGGTCTGGATATCCACGAGGGCTATGGCGGCTCCATGTCGGCCCAGTTCATGGGCTATGGCTTTTCCGATACCCTGCGCTCCGCCGGTGATAAGAGCTACTTTGTTCTCCAGTATCATCTTTGCACTCCTTTTGTATTCAGCGGTTTATCAAAAACGGGTGTAGCATCGGTATTCTGTTCGTCCGTTTTTCTGTCACTCGTTTTTCGGGTCAATGTTTTTGACGCGAGTTCTGCTCGCGTTTCTTCTCAGATATTTGCCTTAAGCTCCTCGATATCGTCGTTGCAACCCATTAAATATGTAGGGAGACTCTTATCGGTCTTTTTCATAAATCCTTTCAGGGTTTTACCGGGGCCGATTTCCATAAAACAGTCTGCGCCGAACGTTGTCCGCATGGTTTCCACGCAGGCATGCCATCGGACACTGTTGTGGATCTGGCTTTTCAGGTTTCTGCGGATCTGCTCCGGATCATGGACCTGCTCACCGACCACATTCTGCACGACGGGGACGGAGGGGCGGTTAATCGCGGTATTCTGCAGGTAAGGCTCAAAGCCTTCCGCCGCAGAGGCCATGAGGCGTGAGTGGAAGGCGCCATCCACTTCAAGGGGGACCAGGCGTTTAACGCCGTTTTCCTTCAATGCGGCGATGGCCTGGTCGAGCTTCTCACGTTCTCCACTGATCACGATTTGTCCTGGGCAATTGTAATTTGCGGCATCGACATCGTGTTCCTCGCAGACGGATTCAACGAGTTCGGGATCTGCGTTCAGTACAGCTGCCATTCCGCCTTCAGTGTTACGGCAGGCTTCATCCATCAACTGACCGCGTATAGAGACCAGCTGCAATGCATCTGAAAAGGTGATTGCTCCGGCTGCGGTGAGTGCTGCGAATTCTCCCAGACTGAGGCCGCCGCAGACGACGGGCTTAACGGATGTTTCCTCCTGCATAGCTCCTAAGCAGGCGAGACTGGTGGTGAAGATGGCCGGTTGGCAATACGTACTTTGTTTCAGTGTCTCGGCATCGCCCTCGAAACAGATTTCCGACAGCTTGTACGAGAGGGTTCTATCCGCCTGTTTAAAGGTTTGGTACGCTGACTCATAGGTATCGTACAGATCTTTGCCCATGCCGGAAGACTGACTGCCTTGACCGGCGAACATGAAAGCCCAACGCCCTTCACTCATTATGCTGATTACTCCTTTATGTTCAGTTCGTTTTGTCATTCTGGGGAGTGCCTGGAGCCGGGTGCGGCCAGCGCAGCAACTGTGCTCCCCACGTAAGTCCTCCGCCGAACGCGGTTAATAACAGATGTTCGCCTTCGTCGACCTGGTTGTTGCGCACAACTTCGTCCAGGCATAAAGGGATTGTAGCGGCGGAGGTATTGCCGTATTTGTGAAGGTTCATGAACACACTCTCGGGGGGAACGCCTAACCGTTTACCCACACTTGCCAGGATGCGGGTATTGGCCTGATGAGGAATCAGCCAGCGGATCTGGTCACTTGATGTTCCGGCTTGTGACAGTACCTTACTGCACGCATCAGCCATTGCTCCCACGGCGAGTTTAAAAATTTCGCGCCCGTTCATATGAAGATAGTGCAGGCCTTTTTCCATAGCCTCGGGGGTAACGGGCTGAGCGCTGCCTCCTGCGGGGATATAGAGCAGGTCGGAGTGGTGTCCGTTCGACCCCATTTCCGAGGCCAGGAGGCATTCGTGCTCTGCCGGTACACGGGAAAGTACAACCGCACCGGCGCCGTCGCCGAACAGTACACATGTGCTGCGGTCCTGCCAATTCACGACACTGGACATTTTTTCTGCTCCGACGACGAGTACGTGTTTGTACATGCCGTTGCGGAGGAAGTTCGCCGCTGTTTCCAAAGCGAATAAAAAGCCGGAGCATGCCGCTTCAATGGAAAAACAGGCGGCATTCATGGCTTGGATCTGCCTTTGCAGGTGACACCCTGTGTTCGGGAACGGGGTGTCCGGTGACAGGGTAGCGACAATGATCAGGTCCAGTTGGCTTGCGTCAATATCCGCTGCATGCAATGCATGTTCAGCCGCTTTTGCCCCCAGGGTGGAGGTGGGCTCATCGTCGGCTGCGATGCGGCGTTCGTGGATACCGGTTCGAGTTCGGATCCACTCGTCTGATGTCTCGACGAATTCCTCCAGATCGGTATTCGTCAAGACTTTTTCCGGCACGTAAGAGCCGGTTCCTATAGGCGCTGCCCCGTACGAACTCATTTTTGTAGACAATTCTTTCCGTTTATGGACTTTTACTTAGCCCTGGCACCCGCAATCGAAAAGACCAAAGGCGTGTTATTGATTTTTCCATGAGGTGGCCGTCTGTTCGTTCGTTTCACTTTGAAGCTGTAATCAGGTTTTCTGTTTTTACGCCACAAGTGTTGTGCCTCTGCCGGCGTTCGTCCCTCCCCGGGGGTGAATACCCGGGGTGTAACGAGATCAACTGCTGAATCCCGGCTGAGCATGCTGCCCGGTTGATGCCGCCGTGGTTTGTGCGACATCGCTTATATCCTGGATTCGTTTTGTAATGGTGTCATTGACTTGCGCCTGTACGAAATTCGAGGCGACGAGGATTGCATTCTGAATGGCTCGCCGCGAGGATGAGCCGTGTCCGATGATGCACACGCCGTTCACACCCAGAAGCGGAGCACCGCCGTATTCGTCCCGATCGGACATCGCTTTCATTTCGTAAAAGGCATTCCGGGAGATAAGTGCTCCCAATTTTCTTATGAATGTCTTTTTCAAACATTGCTTGAGGATGCCGTTCAGTCCGTTGGCAAGACTTTCGCAGCATTTGAGAACGACATTCCCTACGAAGCCATCGCAGATAACAACATCTATACGGTTCTCAAAGAGGTCGTGACCTTCCACGTTTCCGACAAAGTTTAACTCCGGGATTTCTTTCAGCTTCTGATACGTGTTTTTTGTTAGCTCGTTGCCCTTGGATTCTTCTGCACCTACGTTGAGCAGTCCTATCCTGGGGGAGGGGATATTCAGAATTTTCTGCGCATAAGCTTCTCCCATAAGGGCGTAATGGACCAGATGCAGGGGCTTCGCATCCATGTGCGCCCCCGCGTCGAGCAGTACGAACGGGCCCGTGGGGGAGGGAAAAACTGTGGCGATGCCGGGGCGTTCAACGTTCGGAAGTGCGCGCAGCTTGAGAATTGAGGAGCCGACGACTGCGCCCGTATTGCCTGCGCTGACAAATGCATCTGCTTCGCCTTCCTTCGTAAGATGTGTTCCGACGGAGATGGATGAATCCTTCTTAGTGCGAAGTGCTTTGGCGGGCGAATCCTCCATGTGGATCACTTCCGAGGCCTCAGCGATTTCAATTCTGTCGTTGTTCGCCAGGCTCAGTTGCTGCAATTCGGGGTTCAGCGCGTCGGGATCCCCCACCAGGCGGATCCGCTGATCGGCCGGCAATTTTTCTAATGCGTCAGCGGCCCCTTCGACCACGACCCGGGGGGCGGCATCTCCGCCCATTGCATCAACGGCAATCGTAAGCATTTAAATGTGCCAATATCCTTGCGTTTAATCGGAGGTGACGGTTACCACTTGCTTCTCTCCGTAGGAGCCGCAGTTCAGGCATACGCGATGGGGCTGACGAGTCGCCCCGCATGCCGGACATGAGCTGACCGGGTGGCCCCGGTAAGCGTTGGCGGCTTGGCGCCTTCTTTTTCTCGTTTTGGACATTTTTCGTTGTTGTACCGCCATTGTGCTGTCTCCATATTAGCTTGCGTTACGGTCTGTTTATTCGGAGAAGTCCAGTTGGTCGAGTGCACGCCAGACATCAGGGGTTTCACCCGATGAGCGGGAGCACCCGCAGTCGTGTTCGTTCAGGTTCTGTCCGCACATAGGGCAAAGCCCCCGACACGAAGTGCTGCAGAGGTTATGCTGCGGAACAGCCAGTAAGATATCCTCCCGTACAGCGTACGTCAAATCCAGTATATCTTCAGCGAAATCTTCAAACAGGTGACATATATCTGACAGGGCTACTGCGGAGTGGTACGATGTAAGGCAGCGATCGCATGTACAACTCAACTGAGCATTGATTCGACCTTGACAGAGTATGCCTTTTTTGACACAGGATATAAAAAGATCCACATGTACCTCTCGGGCCAGAGAAAAGCGTTCATCGGCCGGGAACTCCAGCTCCTCAGCGGACACATAGCCTTGACGTTCAAGACCTTCGGGCGGAAGATTTTCGACGTTGACGAGTAAGATCGGGTTGTTTCTCATTGTCTTTGCACACGCTCTGTAATTGATTCAGCTACGAGGGAGGGGACGAACGGCGAAACGTCCCCACCGAGTTCGGCAATCTCGCAAATCATGCTGGAACTGATATAAGAATATTCTGCCGAAGGCATGAGGAAGACGGTCTCACAACTCGGCGACAGTGCTCTGTTCATCAGGGCCATCTGGAATTCCCATTCAAAATCCGCCACGGCGCGCAGCCCCCGCACCACAGCCACTGCATCGAACTCGTGGACAGCGTCGGTTAAAAGGCCGGTAAAGGATGTGATCTGTATGTTTTGCATCTCGGAACAGTTATACTTCAAGTGTTGAATTCGCTCGGGCACGGAAAAAATCGGGCGTTTTTTTTCGGTGTTGTCCCCGATTGCTACAATGAGCTGATCAAATAGATGGGTTGCCCGGCGGATAACATCGAGGTGGCCATTTGTCAGTGGGTCGAAGGTTCCCGGATATAGTGCTGTTTTCATAGTTGTTGCCGCTTGTTTTTTCGTATACAGGGTAAAGGTTCGTTATACTTACCATAGCACAATCTGGGCGTTTCGGTTGCACCAATGGGGGGGTGGGTGAACGGTTTTTCTGTAAAGGGTGTCTGTTGACACCGTGGCGTTTACCTATTATGCTTGCGGTCAAACGAGGGGCGGAGGGATGTGTTTTCGCGGCGAGATTCAGCATTGTGTAGAAGAGAGGAGAAAGCGATGGACACGCGGACAAGTTATCTTGGCCTTGAGCTGAAAAATCCTCTGATGGTCGGCGCAGGGCCTTTGACGGCGAACGCGGAGAGTGTATGCCGGTGCGAGGATGCCGGCGCAGGCGCGGTTGTGCTTAAATCATTGTTCGAAGAGCAGATTCGGCGGGATAACGAAGGGCTGGATGCGGCATTGGAGCAAGAGGAAAACTGGCATACCGAAGTGGGCGCGTATCGCGAGGCGGATCTGGCCCTTCGGTATGGGTCTCACGAGTATCTGGAAATTCTCCGCGCGAGTAAAAAGCGGGCCGATATTCCGGTTATCGCCAGCATCAATGGGACGTCGGCTGAGTCCTGGCTGCAATTCGCCAAAGATATTGAAGCGGCGGGCGCCGATGCGCTGGAACTCAACATCGCGCTTATCGCGCGGGATGTTTTTACTGACGGGGCGACAATCCAGACCGAATATGAAAATATTGTGCGGCGAGTGGGGAAACGGATTTCGATTCCGTTCAGTGTGAAACTCGTTCCTTACTTCAGTGCTTTGCCGTGGACGATCAATCGGCTCTGCAGCGAAGGCGCGCACGGGTTTGTATTGTTCAACCGTCTTTATCGCCCGCACGTTGATCCGGGGTCAATGCATATTCGCGTGGACGGTGAAGATAAATACAGCAGCCGGAAAGAACTGGCCCCCTCCTTGCGGACGATTGCCGGCGTGGCGGGGCGAGTGAACGCAGATTTTGCCGCCGCCACCGGTGTGCACGAAGTGGAGGACGTCCTGGGGGCTCTTCTTGTTGGCGCCAGTGCTGTCCAGATGGTAACCGCCCCTCTGACGCGTGGCTTGAACGTGCTGACGGAACATCTTCAGGGCATGAAAGAGTGGATGGAAAGTCACGAATTCAATGATATTTCATCGTTCCGCGGCAGATTGAGTGAAATGAACAGTGCTGAGGGAACGATGTTCAGTCGAACCCAGTATGTCAAAAGTATCGCTGTACCGTCCGGTTCAACAAATAGGTAAATTTCGCTTATCGTCTCCTTGCAAGCGGCGGAATCAGGAATAAATTCCGTTTTATAGAAAGGCGCCAGTGGGGCTGTAGCTCAGTTGGCTAGAGCGGCACGTTCGCAACGTGCAAGTCAGGGGTTCGAGTCCCCTCAGCTCCACCACCTTTTCGCCTTCCCCGCCCTTGATTAACCGTCTTTTCTGTCCTTCACTGTCTCTGTCAGTCTACCATATATAAGGCTCTTGTAAGTAACTAATAAGTAACCACCCCTGAAACCATCCTATTCGCCTACGTGCGCCCCGACTGGTATGTATTCCCGAAGTATTGTAAGTAACCATCCTGAAAGCCATACAGCGCTTAATCTGGATCACCCGTATAAAACCACCATCAGGACACAAGTTTGCGCTCAGTGTCGCTCTGTGCGGCTTCTATAAATAAAAAAAGACCGAAACGCTATTAACGCTCCGGCCTGTGATCCTGTATTTTATTTTAGCCTTCACTTAAACAGTTTCTTGAACAGCTTCCCCGTCGTTTTACCTGCTGCCCTGCGTCCAACTCTCCGACCGATCTTGCCTTTGCCGACCGCATTCAGGTCGCCTAACAGCTTTGCCAGCGTGTAAAGGAAACGTCGCATTACTTTAATCCTTTAGTCGAAACATCTACTGTCTATGCGTGATGCCACCACATCAGAAATCGGACGATGATAAACCAAATTAGTCCCACGACAATTCCGAGTGTACCAAAAGCAGAAATTCCGGGAGAAGGGTCGTCTCCTGAAAAACCAAACATCACTGCCATAATACTCCCTATAATGAGTAGGCAGGAAAGCAATTGCTGTAACTTATAGCGTTTAGATCTCTGTTCAACTGTTTGTATTTTTCCTCCGTGCGCTTGGGTACTTCCCCCGCCCGTTAACGGGTAAGCACAATTAGGGCAAGTGTCAGCATTGTCAGAAACCTGTTTGTTGCATTCTGGGCAAGTAGTAAGTGCCATGTTGTCGTCTCCTTTCCGTATGATTCGTATTTTTGTATCGGGGCCACGCCCTACGATACTTACAACAAGCAAGCTAACATGTTTTTGAGGGATGTCAAATCTATATATCAAGACCGCTGCTGCCTTCATCCTCGGCGTTAGCTACCGACTCGAACTGGCGGGCCATTTCGCGAGCGGCCTGGACGGATCCCCGCTCCCGGACTTCCCCCATGAGCGCCGCGTAAATCACGCTCCGCGCCCGTAACTGCCCGCGTCGGTATGCTTCCATTGCCTCTTTGTCGTTCTCGATGGTACCGGGTTCCAGTTCACATAACCGCGCTACATCACCCACACTGAACGGCATGGCGCTGTATTTTTCAACGTGTTGTAATGTCTCCGAATCCATATTACACCCCTGCGATTGGGACGTTGACCTTCTGGGCGTTCAGCAAGTCCCACATCTTCTGAGGCGGCAACCTGTATTTAATAACCTGCGTGCCCCACTTGCGCTGTATTGCCTCGCAGTACGTCTGTTCTTTCGCCATAGTGCGCTCGCTCACGATCCCGCCCGCGTTATCACCGTGGTCTGTGAAGTAACAGTATTTGTTGAATCGTAGCAACCTTTTGTACCGGCATAGAACCTGAAGAGAAAAGTCGTAATCATCCTTCGTTCCCATACGTTCATCATATAACAAGTTGTGCTCTAAGTGCCCCTGAAACGGGCCCAGAACCACACTCGTAAGACTGAAAGGCTTATACTGCTGGTAATTACGACCGTCCTCATTACAATTCACGCCCCAGAATACGCAGCCCCACTCATACGCCAGGTTGAACCCCTGTTTTATCACGTCGAGGGCAGTCTCCGGGTCGAGGCAAATTTGTTGCTTGCCGCCCTCCGAATGTCCCAGTGCAGAAACATCATCATCTAACATCAACAATGGTCGCTCGATATTACGCAGGATCCAGTTCCTTTTACGTGCAATGTTGCGGTCTGATTCGTCGGGAATCACGATCAGACGCTTAGCGCCGACCGTCTTTGTGTATTGATCCCGCTGGCTCTCAGGAATTACATATTTGGCCGCAGAGAAATAATCTTTGCCCTTCAATCCCTGGGGGCGGTTATAACTCGGTATGCAGATATTCAAACCCCGCATAGTATCAACCCTCCGACCGCTTTGCAGTCCTGTAATGCCCGCAGGCACCGTGTCATTGTGAGTAATGTCTCTCCGAAGTCGTCAAACAGCAATACCCGCTGCTCTGTCACGTCCGCTGCCAGTTCTGTCTTGTAATCCTGTAACTTTGCACCCCGCCAGCAACGTGTTTTTCTATTCGCCGGCGCAAAGACTGTCTCAAAGTCGATGTTCAGCCAGCGTGCAACTCGTGTCCCGATCCACTCAGCGAACGGAACGCCGTCTGCACTTGCCGGTGGAACCGTCACCATATCAAAGCGCCCGCCTAAAAAATGCTGTATCACCCGACGTGGCGCCTCGATAAGGTCGGCGTCTGATTCTTGTTTACGCTTTAATCGCATCAGTTCACGCTTAGCTTTTATATTGCGTCCTGAATACACCGCTCGAAACCGTATGCCGTCGCGAAATTGGCTATAGAAAGGATGTCCTACGTCAACTATCACCTTGTAGCCTCTCCAATACCTTTGAACCGTCAATGACCCGACCCGTGCCCGTAGGCTGGTTTTTCCGGGGAATAAGGTCTTTCACTTGCTTCAGTCCGAGCTTGTCCATTGCCACCTGCCAGTCCATCGGGTTGCTGAAGTACAGAACCACATAGTTATGCTCGAGCAACAACTCTTCGCTGAATTCGACCTCTGCCTGTTCTTCCGGCTCGGCTGCCTGCTGGCTTTCCGCAAAGATGGCGTTGAGTTCGTCTTGCGGAAACCCCCATCCTTCCAGCTCCTGCTTCTCGAAAAACTCGGCGAGTGCCTTGTCGTCGAATTCGCCAGTGTTACGATTGAGCCGGATGTTTAACTCCCGTTCCCTGTCGCGGTCAAGCTCCACCTCGACGCAAGGTATCGTATCGTGTCCGAGTTCCTGCCATATCCGTAGACGCTGGTGACCACCGATTACTATATTTCGGCGATCTTCGTGTGTGTTCACGATGATGGGATCCACACAACCAAACCTCTGCATTGAATCCCGCAGAGCTTTTTCGTCCTCTTTGCCCAACGTGCGCGGGTTGTACTCGCTTTCGACCAATTCTTTGATACTCCGTTCTTTGATCTGCATACATACCCCCAATGAAAGGGGCGCCCCGAAGAGCGCCCCGGTTTGTGTTTACGCCGACGGTCGGTTGCCGGTGCCCTTCGCGTACTTCGCTGCCACGTCACGTATTGCCTCGGCAATTAGCCGGGCAGTCTCTTCGGGCTTTTCAGCGACGGCTTTCCGATCACGGCACAGCTCTTTGAAATGCTCTGCCATTCCGTTCGCCAGTCCTTGTCTGTAGCCTTCGTTGTACGTCTTCTCTGCCATTGTTTCGATCCTCCTGTTTGTTTGTTTTTGTTTAGATGCCCGGAGGTTCTGTGTAACCTGGGGGCCTCGCATCCTTACCTTGTTTGCTATCCGCCGGCTGTGCGGGTGGACTCTGCACATCACCGACCGGCGGCAGTGACTCGCGCCGCCCGGACGTCGCCTTCTCGCGCTTACCGCTGGACACGGATACCTTTCGCTGATTACGTCCTCGCTTTTTCTTGCCCCGCTGCGCCATAAGTGCATCGAATGAGGCAGGCGGAATTTCCCGTGTCCGAAAAACCGCAATGAGCTTATCCGGTGAACATGTCGCGCACCAATGTTCGCAATGTCTGGTGTGATCCTTCAGTCGCAGTGCTTTCAATGTCGCCGTTTCGTACCCGCCGCACTTCGGGCATTGTTGTGGTTTGTGCAGTGCATCTTCCATATTATGCCTCCGTATACAGTTTGTTGAGTCGCGTACTGCGTGCCCTTTTGCATTGCCCGGAACACGTCAACTGCCCTTTTTCGCGGGACACCGCCGCTGAACACTCTGAACATTCTGCGGAGAACATCTGGTTTCTGAACCGCCAATAGTGGTCACGCACCCAATCAACTGCATCGGGCTCCCAGCCGCAACATGGAACCCCGAGCGATATTTCGTGCGTTTGCGTATGCTTGATCCGCTGCCGCTCTGACCGCTTGGCTTTGCCGTAAACCTGCACGCATTCCTTGATCTCCGCATTAGACGGCTCCGGGACGTCCATCATGTCGGGCACTGCGTCCTTATCTTCGGCAATCGCACGGCCTTGCTCGGTCAAGGCATAGTACGTGTTACCCATTGCGTCACCAGCTACCTGCACCCACCCGCGCGCTGCTACCGACGTCATATCGAAGATGGTGTTGAACAGAATTGTTTCATCCCGTGTTCTGCGTGCTTTAGACGAGAAACCCCACTCCGGGACACCCGCAACTCCCCAAAAAGGAAGCCAGCGCTTGTCCTGAAACTCGATGCAGATCGGCGTCTCGGACTCGTAGGCCGCCATGTCTTCGAGATACATGCACAGGCAATCGACTGGCCCCTGCTGGAGGAACATTTCGCAAGCCTGAAAGCCCTGTTCACTGAACCGAACCGACTGCACAGACCTGTCCGCGCCAGTGGTTTGGACGAGCTGCTTATCCAGCAACGCTCGTAACGCCCGATGCCGCTTTTGGCGCTCGTTTGCGTCCCCGCCACTCGAAGCAACCGTGATTCCACCTCCATTTGAGTATTGCACCCTCGCAGCTTGCCTTTTACACTCGAAGTCCCTGCTGCCATCCGGCTGGGGTGGCTCATATACCGCATCCAACCTACCTTTTAACTCGATCAGAAGTTGTCTGGTATTGTTCATATTTTTTTGCTCCTGTCACAATTTGCCGACAAAAAATACCCGACTGTCGCTTGTCGCACTCGGGCGTTCGTTTTATCGAGCGAAGGACCCAACAGGGGGGGTGAAAAGGTGGTCGAAGCAGAACTGCAATCCTACAAACAGTTCCGCCCCGACCCGCCGCATCGCTCCTACGTGCCGGCTGGTTAACGGCGTCGGCCACGATGCGACAACTTCATTCACTCACGCTCGCCACCTGCAACTTCTTAGCCTGCAGTAAACTACGCGCATACTCCAGTGCTTTCGGGTCGTTCATGCGGCGTTCGCCTGCATCGCGCAAAGATTCCGAAGCGAGATTCGCGTTTTTGACACGCTCGGCATCCTGTGCCACTACTTGCGCGTGCCCTTTTTCCAGACCGTCATTGCACAGCGATTTTACCGTTTCGTTATACGCCTTTTCGCGCTCTTGCCGCAACCGTTTGCCCTCCGCAGAGCGATCACGATACAACAATTCGTGCAACTCCGGCAACATCGTCCTGGCTTCGACTTCTGAAGCCAAAGCACGCAACTCAGCATCCTGCACCGCCTGCCCAGCTTTCCGAATGTCTGCCGGGTCCACCATCTCGACGATGCTGTCGCGCGCTTCTTCCACTTCCTGCTCGGCATTCGCAACGTCTTTGACGTACTCATTGAACATTTTCAGCTTCTCTCGGGACTCCTGAGACATCCATCCTTGCCGCGCAATCTGTTTCAGTTCTGCTTCTGCGTTCGCGAGTTGAATTGCCATTTGTCTATCTCCTGTCTTCTGTTTGTTGTTACCCCCCCGGTCTATTTCGAGAACCGCATCCGGCGGCTTCCCCAGGGGGGATGATTTTGTGTCAGCCTTGCCGTAAATATTGGCAAAGCAACCCTATTGAAATTATCTGCATCGCCGCCATTGCCAATAGAATAAATAACATTGTCACACCTCCAACTTTGCTTTGAATTCTTGACACTGCCGGAAGAATTGCCGTAGAATTTGCAAGGTTGCTGTCGCTGCATGTTTCGTATCCGTCGCCCAAACAAACGGCACAGAATACCGAATCTGCCACGAAGAAACCGATGCTATTAAGCACTGGGGCTTCAGTTGGCTTCTATACCGCCCCTGAACCGCGTCCTCGAAAGTCGCTTCGACTACAACCGCCCGGCATCGGTACGCCTGAAGACGATGCAGTTCCGATCTGAACCGCTGCCGGTTGCTGTTCGTACAACATGAAACCAAGTCGGGCAGGCTCTTGCGCTCGACGGCGCATAATTCCTCGAGACCGCTCAGCGAATAATCGCCTGCACCCAATGTCCCGACCTGAACGCTGACCCCAACAGGAAATTGAAGAGGATCCTGTTCACGCGAGTCTTGAATTATTGCTGGCAACTCCATCAGTTCAGCCCCTCTGCTCTCAATGCTTCAGCGTCGCTCATACCGCCGTCCACTGTCCGTATTGCCAGACGTTCCAACTGTTCAACCGAAAAGCGCTCTTCCCATTCCTCCGGGAACGGCTGTATCGTGTTTTGCGTCTTTGTACGCTCACTAATCCCCAGACCTGTGCAGACCCATCGTCTGACCACGCCCTGCATGTCGCCGCAATCCTTCCCGACCGGCAACCACCGCTGCGTATTGTTCAACCGTACCTGCCACCAACCCGCCGCCTTCATTCCTGCGTCGTCTCTGTCGAAGGAAAGCAGAACCAACGGAGAAGCGGACAATCGATAAACCCACTTTTGAACCCGTGAACCAGTGCTTGCCCCCGTGGCGACCGGCGTTACCAAGTCCTCGGCCGCCTGTTCAATGAGAATGGCGTCGAGTTCGCCTTCAACCAGCACCGCCGGTTTGTCTGTACCCAACGTATCAGCGTTGAATAAGCCATTCCTGAAGCCACGCGGCCCCATGTACTTGTTACCGTTCCCCGGCTCCGGGCGCCTAACGTTCAACCGCCAGACCGTGCCGTCGATCCACCAAGGAATTACGAGTCCCGCCGGGAGAAAGACATCTTTTGCGTTTTCGTTTGTAGGCAGCCCCCAGTCTTCAGGCTTGTAATACTGATCCCGTGCGTTCCAACCGAGCCCCCACCGTTGTGCAGTGTCTTGTGTTATTCCGCGGGAGTGTAGGTATTCGCGCCCGGCTTTGCCCGAATTGTCCCACAAACGGTTTTTCGCGCTTATTGCGACTGCTTCAGCTTTCGCCGCCCACGTCTCCGTAGGCTTCTCAGATTGTTTGAGAGGCGCCCTCTTTGAACGCTGCAATGGCATATTTGCGCTCTGGGGCACGTCACCGCCGCTTAACCGCTCGCAGGCTTCCTGAAAGGACACCCCCTCATATTCTTGTATGAAAGCGATGGCGTCACCACTCCAACCGCACCCCAAACAGTGGCATAGCTTCGCGTTTCCCCGTACAATTCCGAACGACGGGTTGCGATCCTTATGAAACGGGCAGTGCCAATGTCCTGACCGTGCAGGCTTGCCCAGCTTGCGGATAAGTACGCTTTCAAGGCTGTGCTTCTCTAACAAACTTTCTGTATCTATCGTTGTCATATAAACCTCCGAATTAGTGAACCAAGTGAACCAAGTGAACCATTTACCTTTTTTATGTTTGATAATGTTTCTATGGGAAAAAAACAGAAAGAGGGTCACTTCATTCACTTCATTCACTGTGAATGAGAGTCAACCCCCTGTAAACCTTTTTCCCGCCCGAACCGCGACTACTCTCGAACCCTCTCTCTTTAACCGCGAGTCCGAAGTTACGCTGGTTTAACACTCCGAAGCCTCCATGCTCTGCCCAGCTTTTGTAGGCTTGGTAAAGTTCGCTACTTGATACTGACAACTCCCTTGACTGCTCGCAGCACTCTTCCAGAAAAATCCCTACTACGTCTTGCTCGTTTCGGTACTCATTCGTAGCTCTTTCCACCGCGTTAGGCATTCCAAGCCCCTTGTCCTGCCATTCGCGGCAACCGTCAACCGCCCAGCGCAGAACGCCGGGCAATTCCTGCGTGAGCTTGTACGCAAGGTTCGGGTCGCGTTCTGAATTCTCAAACCGTGCCGTAAACGGAACCAACCTCACCCGTCGCCAGATACCTTCATCAGTCCCGTTTATCTGGGGCTTGTGGTTACAGGCGAGCCATAACTTGAACTCCGGGTTGAACTCGAAGCTGTTCTGGTGGAGGAACCGCGCTGTAATAGGTTCGCCGCCCGTCGCGTCCTTAACAAAGGATTCGTCTAAACGGTGCCCCTTTGCCGTCTCTGAAGTCGTAGCAAAACGGGCGCCCCTTAACCGTGCGCGGTCTTCAGGGATCCTGCCCGTGTCGCGAGCGGTAAACGCTTCTATGTTTGTATGCAGTGCCAAGGGACCCAACGCTGCCCGCAAAGTATTCAGAAACGTGGACTTGCCGTTTGCCCCGATCCCATACAGGATGAAGAACACCTGCTCGGATATGTCACCCGTGAGGCTATAACCGACTGCTCTATGAATAAAATCGATTAACTCCGCGTCTCCCTTAAATACCTCATTCAGGAATTGCTCCCACCGCGGGCATGTTGCCTGGGGGTCATATTTCAAAGGCAGGACGTGTGTTATAAAATCATCACGGCGATGTTGCCGCAGTTCTCCTGTGCGCAAGTCAATCGTGCCGTTTTTGCAGTTCACAAGCCACGGGCTGCGGTCGAACTTGTCCACCGTGAGTGTCATACCGGGCTCCGCGGCTGCAAGGTTCAACATTGCCCCGCGTCGCCGCTCTTCCAACGACTTATTAGCCCACTTGAGCAGTTGCTCTTGTCGTTTCTGTTCTTCCTCAGACTGAGCGCTCAGTTCAAAACACTCCGCTCGAATGGCGTCTGATACCTGCGAGGTCAACCCCAGCACATAATTTTCATTGTCCGGCTGCCAGTGCGTTCCCGCCCACCGATACCAGCACTTTGCCTCAGTTACGAAACGCAGGTCACGCCCTGCCATATCAACAAGGCGCCGGGCGTTGCCCGTGTCCGTTTGCGTATATTCACGCTGGGGCTGTTCTGGACTACTTCCGCTTAACGCTGCGAGTCCTTTCGCGTCGTTCTGTAAAGCATTCCGCATAAAGTCGCGTCGCTGTTCTATGTCGTTTATCCGAAGTGCCTCCGTTGCCAAGTCCGCATATTCATCCGAAACGCCCTCGCTGGTATTGGCGCCGTCGAATATCTGAGCCAAAACGTTGGCATTCTCTCTGTCACCCGCTATATTATTATTAACGGTTGTCGCCGTCGCCTCTTCATTTACCCCGTTGGCATTCCCCAGCGGGGTTTTTTCTTGTGTGTCCCTACTCATAACTAACACCTCCCTTCATCACCGTCTCCACGTCTTCCGAGTGGAAGCGCAGTGACTTTCGACTGCTGGTCAGGTAAACCGCTCGCAGCGTGCCCGCGTTCCGCAGACGATGCACAGTTTTTGTGCTACAGTTCAACTTCCACGCCACCTGCTGCACAGTGAGAAGGTGCGTTTCTTTTGGCGAGGTGTCGTTCTCTCCATCCTGCGATTTTCTTGCGAGGCGCACCAATTCGTTAAACTGATCCGCGGGAATAATCCCGCTCTCTACTGCGGGCTTGCAGAATTGTCTTACGTTCTGAATAGTGCTCTTCGTAATCATACTGCACCTCCAGACCCCTCTTCAGGGAAAATGTCTTGAGGTGAGCAGTGGAGTGCTTGAGCGAGTAGGTAAGACGTAACACGTTGGGCAGTACGTTTGCCGTTCAAGATGTCCGAAACCGTGGTCACGGCGAGCCCCGTCTGTCGGGCAAGATCGGCGCCCGTCACGCCCTGTCGTTTCATGGTAGTGGCAAGTTTGACGTTCGGTGTGGGGTTGTTGCGCTGTGTCATTTTAGCCTCCTTCCCCCGGCCAAAAAAAAGCGACGAGCCGAGGTTGTTTCCTCGAACTCGCCGCCACAGTCGCAACGTGAGTTAGGTTTTAATTACCGTGAATTACTGCCTGAAATCAGACAATGATCCCGGTTGTTAAGTCGTTGTGCAAGTTATTGTCGTAGTGTGTGTGCCGTGCTCCATTATATATTCATCTTTGCCTTCGGGTATGGATTTTGCCTTTGTTGCCCGTCGGTGCGTTTTCTCGTGGTTCTCTCTACAACACACCAAACCGCGTTCCAAACGATTGGCATGGACAAACCGACCGCAACCGGGCTTTGCGCATATTGTTTTGTCGCTGTCTGTCATAAATAAACCTTCTCTCTTATTATTACTATACTATATGTAATTTTTTTCGATTTGTCAACCCCAACATGTTGTGACAACGTTTTTTTCGACACCCTCGCTCTATCTCGCACCCCACCCCGATTTTGCCTTTCAGATTGCCGCTTTAACGCCGTCAAAAGTGTTTTTTTACGTGTTCTGATCTTGAGCATGTTTGAGCATATCTCTCACTTCTCCAATGGGGAGACTGTCTACCAACTCGTGCAATCGTTCGCGTTCAGGATCTTTTGTCTGCGGACTTTCCCCCGGCCCGGATGTCAACTTCGGCAACTGGTCGAAGCCAGTAATAAGCGTGTCACCCAGTCCCGCCCGAATGTAGTACTGATCCGTAGTCTGAATCGAGTCTCCAAGCATTCGTGCCAGCCATACGCTCTTGCATCCTGCCATTGCCGCCTGAGTGGCGAATGTTGCCCGCAGGCTGTGGGCGCCGTATGCTGACCTTTGGACTTTGCGTTGTCCGTGCGTTTCGTTGTGCTTTTTGCCGTCGCCAGCTACCTGCTGCACAAGAGTTACGATCCGTTTATGAATCGCATCCGCGTTTCGTTCGTACTGCTCGACAAGCCCCGGAAAGAGGTAATCTTGATCGTTACCCGCCATGCTTTCCAATGTAATAATTTCGTTATATAACGGCTGTAAAAGCGGCACTTCAGCTTCCTTGCCCTTGCTTCCTGTTTTGCGTGGCGTGTAAGTCAACGCCCCGCGATTAAGGTCGATGTTATGCCAGCACATTGTAACCGCATCAATGAGTCGCGTGCCCGCGTACAGGCACATCTTTACCACAATCCGGCATTCGTTCGGGCAGGGCAGGTCGACGTGTGGTTCATCAAGTTTCTGCAGTAATGCCGTCACCTGCTGGCAGGATAATGGGAGACGCTTTTGTTTCGTTTCTGTTTTGCGCAGGCTGGGGTCGTGCCACTTGTTTTCGGCGATCCCGTATTTATTCGCCAGCGCTTTCGTGATATGTCCCAAGCTGTTTTTCTTGTAATGATACGTGTTCGCGCTTATTCCGCTCTCCCAAAGGTGCTGACAATACTCTGCGGCTATATCCCCGGATACATCCGTGAACGATGTAATCACCGGGTAATTACTCTGTAGCCATTCGATAAACTCATTCAGGTGCCTTTTGTAATTGCCGAGCGTGCCCTGACTTGCCGAGGGGTTTGTCTGCATGAATGCCGTCCATACATCCCCCAAGGGCAGGTCTTTTTGTTGCATGAGCTTTTTAGCTTTCGCAGCTTCATGGAGGACGTCTGCCTTGTCTTTCGCCGCCACCCCGCGCTGAAGATCCTCTGCCTGTTTTTGCGCTTCAGCTTTATTACGAGTTCTGAGGCTTTTCTTGTGGCGCTTGCCGTTCGCATCAGACCACCAGAAATAAAACATCCCGTTCGCTGCCTTGCTGATAGTGCCGCTTCCCCGTGAACGCCGTTTCCTACTCATGGTTGCAACTCCTTTATTTTGTCGTTTTGAGCTACTGGCTGTCCTTCTCAGTACAGTACTATAAAGCATAAAATAAAGAAATGCAACCAATAAGTAACCAATATGTCTGTTTATCGCATTACGTCACCGTGTCTGCTATACGTTCGCAACGTGCAAGTCAGGGGTTCGAGTCCCCTCAGCTCCACCATGATTTTTCCTTCCCAGCCCTTGATTAACCGTCTTTATTGTCCTTCATGTTTTTGTCCAGTCAGACTGGATAGATAAAACGCTAACCAATCCGATACTGAAGCGTCCTTACAGGATGCAATTGTTGGCGGCGTTCTTCCCCCCCAGGCTGGCGCCTGGGCTTCCGGCTCGCAGAGCCTACAGCTCGGAGAGGCTACGGTGAATCGGCCCCTTCGGGGCCTTATACAATCTTCAATCATTGAATAGCGAATTGCTGGATGCTGAAGCATGAACGCCGACAAGTCGAAGATCTGAACTGAGCTCTATTACATCCTTAATCCTAATCGCAATCCTAATCGCAGTCTTAAT
>CAJXKU010000003.1 GCA_913055945.1 uncultured Lentisphaerota bacterium
GATATTCCCCGTTCTTCTCAAGACCGCGGTATGGTTGCAGCAGCGTCATCCGGGCGTGCGCTTTGTGACGCCGTTGCCCTCGGAAGAGCTCAGAAATCTGGCACAGAAACAGGTGGACAAGGGGGTTTATGGGCAGAGCCTGAACATAGACATTGTTCAGGGACAGGAGGCGAAATATTGGATGCAGAAAGCCTGCTGTGGTATTGCAGCAAGCGGTACTGTGACGATGGAGGCAGCAATCCTGGGGTTACCTCTGGTGGTGGTTTATCGGGTGCATCCCGTCACGTATTTGCTTGGTCAGTTGATGGTAGATGTGCCTTATGTAACAATCGTGAACCTTGTTGCAGAGAAAGTGATTTTTGAGGAATTTCTGCAGGGAGAGGCCCGGCCTGATAAGGTGGGCACTGCACTGGAAGCCGTGTTCCCGGATGGGGAGCGACGTGCTGAAGTGGAAAAGGATATGCGGAATGTAATTGAAAAGCTTGGTGAGCGACAGAAGGTTTGCGAGAATGTCGCACGGATAGTGATTGAAGAAGCAGACAACAGCGGTAGCGACGAAGAAGAGTCGCCGTGACTGGAGGTCAGACGATGCGCGTGGCATTATGCGGTTGGAATCAGGAAGAGCTGAAGCAGACCCTGGCGGATTTTTCGTTTAAGGTGGTGGAGAAAAACCCCGAGGTGGTCATTTCGTATGGGGGGGACGGTGTTCTGCTCGGGGCTGAGCGGAAGTATCCGGGGGTGCCGAAGTGTCCCGTCAGGGACGCGAAGACACATCCCCAATGTGCTGATCACGACGAGCGCAAAGTGTTGAGTCTGCTGAATGAGGACAAACTGAAAAAGACCACGGCAATGAAGCTTGAAGGGGAAAAAGCAGGGCACCATAATAAATTGTACGCGTTGAATGATGTGGTTATAAACAAACAGATTATGACCAGTTGCGTGCGATATCGGATCTGGCTTGACGGGACCCCCTACGCAGACCAGATTGTGGGCGACGGCTTAGTGGTGGCTACCCCGTTCGGCAGTACCGCTTACTACAGGAGTATCACGCGAAGTCTTTTCCAGACAGGCATCGGGGTTGCCTTCAACAATTCGACGGAACCGTTTGATCACCTTCTGATCTCGGAGGGGACTGAAATAACGGTAGAGATTATTCGGGGACCTGCTGTAGTCATGGCGGACAATGACCCGCAGCGGATTCCGCTGGAGGAGGGCGAGCAGGCGCATGTCCGGAAATCACCGCAGGGAACTGTGCTTCTGGGCATTGATATATTCCGTTGTCCCCTCTGCTCAAATCAGCGCCAGAATTCGTTTCCGATGTCGTGAAAAACGGAAAAGCCAACGCAGCAGAGTTTGAGTGAATGAAGGAGGTGGAGCAATGAACGTGCTGTTAGGCCTGACAATCCTTATGGCTGCATACCTGGTGGGCAGCATCCCGTGCGGACTGCTTTTGTGTAAAGCAAAAGGGCTCGACATTCGGCGACATGGAAGCGGGAACATAGGTGCCACAAACGTGCGAAGGGTGTTAGGGAAAAAGTGGGCTGTCGGTTGTTTCCTGTGTGATTTTGCGAAAGGTTTCGTCCCGGTGATGCTCACTGTTATATTTGCAGGGAGAAGTTGGGCCGATTGGTTGCCTGTGCTGGTAGCCGTTGCGAGTATTGCGGGGCATGTCTGGCCGGTCTATTTACGGTTTCAGGGCGGGAAAGGAGTTGCCACGAGTGCCGGCGCACTTTGTCCCGTTGCCCCCTTGGCCATTATTGTTTGTATCATGGCGTGGGGCGTTGTGTTCGGCTTAACGCGCTACGTTTCCGTCGCAAGCTTGACGGCCGCTGTTGTTCTGCCGGTGACCGGGCTGATGTTGTATACTGCAGGCACAGGAACCGTGCGGGGGCCGGATGTAGTGCTTCTGGCAGTGGCAGGAGCGCTTGTCGTGTATCGCCATCAGTCGAATATTGCCAGGCTTGTGCGCGGCGAAGAGAATCGTTTTAGTTCTAAAGGAGGTTCGAATTGAAAACAGCGGTTATCGGTGACGGCGCTTGGGGTACGGCATTGGCTTTGGTCCTCTGCCGGAACGGACATGACGTTTATCTGTGGGGCCCCTTCCCGGAGTACATAGAGCAGATGTCCGATACCCGGGAGAATGGTCAATTTCTGCCGGGCGTGCGGATTCCGGAAGAGATCCGGCTGACCTCCGATCTACGGCAAGCCGTTCAAGGGGCGGGGCTGCTCGTTTTGGCGACACCCTCGCAGTTTATGCGCAACGTCTTAAAGAAGTTGGGGGAAACTGAGCGGACGCCGGATGCGATTTACCTGAATGTGGCGAAAGGTTTGGAGCTTGAAACGGGGCTTAGAATGGGGCAGCTTGTTGACGCTGAGTTGGGCGATGTTCCCTACGGAGTATTATCCGGTCCCAGCCACGCGGAAGAAGTGGCCGAGGCTGTACCCACCGCCGTTGTAGCGGCATCGGCTGATAAAGAACTGCGCGAGAAAGTGCAGTCATGGTTCGGCAATGAAACCTTCCGGGTGTACACGTGTGACGATACGGTGGGGGCGGAACTGGGCGGAGCCCTTAAAAACGTTCTGGCGATCGGTGTGGGCTTTTGTGACGGAATGGGGCTGGGCGATAATCCCAAAGCAGCATTGATTACCAGAGGCATCGCCGAGATGGCTAGATTGGGCCAGGCGGTGGGAGGACGAGCGGAAACCTTTGCCGGTTTGAGCGGCATTGGGGACTTGGTTGTGACCTGTATGAGTGAACACAGCCGCAACAGGTACGTGGGGCGCGAATTGGGACGCGGTCGCTCGGCTGAAGATATACAGAAAACGATGGGCAATACGGTGGCTGAAGGCGTAAAAACAGCTGCCAGCGCCAGATCCTTTGCTCAGCAATACAGCGTGGATGCGCCCATTACAAATGCCGTGTATGAAAAACTTTACGAAGGCAAGACCTGCCAGGCGGTTATTGAGGAGTTGATGACACGGAAACCGAAACCCGAACATTACGGAGAAGAAGGATGGATGCCATAAACCTTACATCCGCGCGTATACGAAGTGTCCCGGGCACTGTATGTATCCTGATCGTCGTCGGCTTTGCGATGAATGCGTTGAGTCAACCTCAGCAGCCGGATCGTTCCGTGGAGAGTGCAGAAAAGCCGGAAAAAGAGCGGTTGAAAAAACGGTATCTGGAAGATGCGGACGTGGAGATCGAGCGCCTTGAAAGTGGAAAAGTGAAGTTGGGGAACATAAAAATTGCCCCCGGGAAGAAACGTATTACGTTTCCCGCACAGATCAATCAGGTCCGGGGACCCATCGAGTGTTTGATCGTCACTGAAGAAGGTCGTGTGCACGAGAGTGTACTGCGCACGAAGATTCGGCCTTTGCACCTGCAGTTGGCTCTGTATCTGCTGGGGCTGGACAACGGCACGCGCCTTCCGGCAGAAGAACATAAAGGCACACAGGGCGATTTGGTCAATCTGGACATCCTCTGGCAAACGGAGGAAGGTGAACCTCGGAGTCTTCCGATCGAACGTTGGGTTCTGGATACACGCACCGAAAAAAGAATGGAGTGCATCGGATGGGTATTTGTGGGATCCCCTGTAGTAGAAGGGACGTTTTTGGCGGATCGGCAGGGCAACGTTGCTCTCGTGTGGTCCGTCGGTGCGACTGTTTTGGATATCCCTGATCCCGAAAGTGACAACGACATGGTGTTTGAAGCGAAGGCCCCGGCAAAGGGGCCGGATGAAATTGGCCGGGAAATTCAGGTACGAGTTACACCTGTCAAGGAAAACAATTCTGAATAGGAGATCGCACGGTTATGAGCGTGCTTGAAATCGAAGGCGGTGTTCCTCTGTCCGGCGAAATGGATGTCCGGGGGAGTAAGAACGCCGTCCTGCCCATGATTGCAGCCAGTCTTTTGACCACCGATGAAGTGGTCCTGGAAAATATCCCGGATATTCGGGATGTTCGGACGATGGTCCGGATCGTGTCAGCTTTGGGCGTGGAAACCGATTGGCAGGTCGAACAGAGGCGATTATCTATTTGTGCAGGGACAGTTGCAGAGCATAGGCTGCCGCCCAAGGCCTGTTCCGAAATGCGGGCGAGTATCCTGCTTCTTGCACCGTTGCTCTACCGGATGGGGTGTGCAGAGATGAGTCCGCCCGGGGGCGACGTTATAGGTGTCAGAGGGGTGGATACGCATTTTTACGGTCTGGAAAAACTGGGGGCAGAAATACAGATGGGGCGGACGTTTTTTCTGAAGCTCCATCATGCGCTGCAGGGAAATGATCTCTTCCTGTCGGAGGCAAGTGTGACCGCCACTGAGCAGTTGCTTATGGCCGCATGCGCGGCGGAGGGACGGACAATTATACGGAACGCCGCATGTGAACCGCACGTTTCTGACCTCGCCGTCCTGTTGCAGAAAATGGGCGCCGATATCAAAGGGGTGGGGTCCAATGTCCTGGAAGTGCAAGGAGGAAAACAGCTGCAGGGCGCTACACACCGCGTGGTATCGGATCACACCGAAGCGGGAAGTTTCCTCGCAATCGCTGCGGCCACGGGAGGAAATCTGACGGTGAGAGGCATAGACCGACCGCATTATTGGATGATCCGTCGTGTATTCGAGACGCTGGGCATATGGATTGAGTTGGAGGGCGATGAAGCTCGCGTCGCACAGGAACAGCAGCGCCGGGTTCAGCCTACCTACAGTGGGGGGATTCCTTGTATCGATGATGGTGTATGGCCGCATTTTCCTTCGGACTTGATGAGTATGGCCATTCTCCTTGCCACTCAGGTGCACGGCACCGTCCTGTTTTTTGAAAAGCTGTACGAGAGCCGGATGTATTTCGTGGACAGACTTAACACCATGGGCGCGAATACGGTGGTGTGTGACCCGCACCGCGTCGTTGTTTGCGGCCCTTCACAGCTGTACGGAATTGAATTGGCAAGTCCGGATATTCGGGCGGGGGTGGCTTTGGTAGGAGCGGCTTTATGTGCCTCCGGTATCAGCACAATCCGCAACGTGGAGTGTATTGACCGAGGGTATGAGGACATTGCAGAACGGCTTAAGCATCTGGGCGCCCGGGTGGCGCGGCATTCAGATCAGATGTAATAGCGAGTGAACATTTTTCCCGAAAATTGGCAATTGGCGAATGGGGTCGGACGAAACTTCATACGAAGAGATACGTAAGCGGCTGAGTCGGGTGGGCTGCAAACCGATATGGATTGCCGTGGCGTTTGTTGTCGCCTTCTTCCTGTACTTGGGTAGACGTGAGTTTTCGACCGAAGAAGCTTTGTTGGTGACAGCAGCCCGCGAGATTCTCCGCAACGGTGAATGGCTGCAGTTCACGGTGCTGAATCAGTCGGTGGATTTATTTCCCCTTCCGGTATGGCTGACTCAGGCCGGGCTTTTATTGAAGAAAATGATCGAGCCGGCGATTGAGGGAGTATTCTCTTACGCTTCTTTTGTGAATCATCTGGTGGCCGGTTCAGGAACAACCGTTTTCCTGGAGCGTTGCGTGCGCCTGACGTCGGTGATAGCTGTGGGGGTAATGGTTTTATTCACCGGATTGGCAACCAGAAAGAGAGTGGGGGCACTGGCGGGAGCTGTCGCGGCAATGGCGGTGTGTACGAATCCGCTGGTGTTGCAATATGGTTCAAAGGCTTCAGGGGAAGGTATATTCGCTGCATTGATATGCGGCGCCTGGTTCTGCCTGTATTGGCGGGGACGGCTCGGCAAACGTTGGAATCAGGCGTGGGCACTTGCTATCCTTCTCACGACAATTGCAGCAGCGGTGCAGGGGTTCATTGCGTTTGTATACTTTTATGTGCCCCTGCTTTTTCTGCCGCGTGCGCTGGGCATCAGGCGTAGGATGTTAACGCCGCGACACCTGGTCAGTATCGGAGGGGTACTGGCGCTTGCGTCCGTGGGGTACGGCTTGTTTTTTGAACATAGGTTCTTTCCCTGGGTCGGGTTGAACTTTGTCGTATTCGGCGGCGAGGGAGGGGAGCTATGGCAGCACTACCTTTTGTTCCCCCTGAAAGCCGGGGCCGCGCTTCTGCCCTGGAGCCTGCTTTTGTGGCCCGCGTTCTGTGTGGCTTATGATCCGCTGGACAAAGCTCCGGATTTGTCAAGATATCTGAGGCGAATTGTGGTCGTGTTGTTTGTTTTCTGCTGGCTGGTGCCGCATGCCGGGGTGCAGAGCCTGCTGGTACTGACAGCGCCGGCAGCGGTTCTTGTGGGATTGCACTTTGAAATTCTGGTCAGACGGTACACTCATGTGTTTCGATGCATCATTCATGGGGTGGCCAGGAGTATTTCCATCGTAGCGGCCGTCTGTGGTGTGTTTGTGTTATTGCGGATAAGCGATGTTGTTCAGGTGGGGGATACGAAGCTGAGTGTCTGGTTGGGGTTGCTTTTGGCGGTGATCATTGCATTCACGTTAAGCCGGATGAGTCTGCAAAAGTGGTGGGAACCGCACTACTGGGTGCATGTAGGGCTGCTTGTTGTGGCGGGCTGGGTCCTGTGGTTGGGGGTTCTGCCCTTGGTCCGGCCCTTCAGAGAGATTTCTGCGGAAAAGCAGGCGACACGGCTTGTTCGACAGGTCCCTGAAGGGCAGACCGTCTATTCTACGACCGGAAAGGCCCTGGTAAGGCATGCTGCGTATATGCCGCAGTTGGTGCGTATGGTTGCTTCACCGGAGGAAATACCGGAAGAAAGAGGCCTGGTGTATGTCCTGGGTGGAGAAGACCCGCCTATCGCTGAAGAAAGAAGTTGGAGTGCAGTGAGTCTGCCGGTGGTGCTCAATCCGCAGATCGAGCCGCGGGTCCGCCTCCGCAGTGATACACCGTACGCGGTCAGTTTCGTCCCGCACTTCGCAGAAAGAGAAAAAGACGCCTCTGCTTCCGTGGTGCGCATGTATAAAGGTGTGTTGAAGTCCGGTGTTGACTGAGGTGCAGAACTCAAGCACGTACTGCGGTTTTGATGACAACCAGAACGCCTGAGCGGTACCATTGTATGGGCAGGGACGTCCTCGTCCGTTTCTATACCGCGTTCATAACGGCGGCGGACCGCCGTCCCCAGCAGAGAACTGCCTTTACTTCAGGCGTTCCGGTTGTCCGTCAGCGTGAGTTCTGTGGTGCACTGCGTTATGTTATGCATGATCCTAAATTTCAGGATGATGGGAGGCTGAATGTCAATTCAGTCTCTCAGCCTTCCGGCGATAGCGTTGGGCATCCGTTCCGCGGCCCATCTCTTCCAGCAGTGAAGCCATTTCGCTGTGCAGGTGACGGCTCGTGGGGGAGAAGTTTATCGCTTTCTTCATATAGTCGAAGCTTTTGTCGAAAAGTTCGGTCCTGAAGGAAGAGGAAATCTCGTTTTTGTTGGCACGCAGGCGGTAAAGTGTAGCGATCATATAATAGGGATTGCTGGAATTGGGTCTCAGTTCGGCAAGTTGCTTATGACTGTTGAGCGCGGCACGCCATAACCTTGGCTCTCCGGTTTCTGCCCAGAGCGTCCGCTGAATTTTCCCGGCGGCCGACCACAATTCCGGCGCTGCGGGATCGTTCTCCAGCCGCTCTGCGATGCGGCGCTGGAGCGTTTGCCCTAACGGCCGGCGAAGTTGCTTTAATCTGCGAAGATCGGACGTTTGTTGTGCGGTCTGCGTTTGCTTTGCCTTCAGGTTTTTGTATTTGCGTAACTGCATAAGCGCGTCTTCTGCCAAACGGCGGCTCGTATAGGCAGGTTTTACCCAGAACACACCCGCCGTTATCAGCACACCGGCTACAACAAGGCCGATAACAGTGCGTGTGATCTGCAGGTTTCCGCGAACGGGCGGGGAAGGGGGTTCATGTTCTTCTTTCCGTAATCCGAAGAAGATGATGATAAATGCCGGCAAAGACACTGCAATGCCCGGCACTTCCCAGTCTATATCAACAAGAAAGTGCACGAGGAATACAACAATACCGCACAAAATGCCGCGTTGAGTGTGGGGCAGACGGGGCATAAGCTGTGGTGAATGCTTCGGGCGGTATAAGAGGCGGAAGTTGAATGCAGCCACGAGTGGGGGTACCACTGTCCAGAACACTAGAGTCGGCGCGTTTTCTGCAGAAAAGCCGGTACGTAGGGTGCTGATGATCACAGCGGCTGATACAGTCGCTGAGTACGCGAAGATCATTTTTCTTTCGAACAGCGGATCGCTTTTTTCTACCGAAGATTTTTTTCCTTCGGGCGGACTGGAAGGCTGACGCACTCGTCGATAAAAACCGAACAGCCCGCAGATAAAAGACACCAGCCCCACGAGGCCGCACGTGACCCAGATATTCAGGTAACTGTTATGCGGTGCTCCTACCGGCCGGGCGTACGCGGGCTTGAGGTGGTGGTACCATTGTTTGAAGTTCCCAGGCCCGACGCCCAACAGGGTGTGTTTCGGGTTGTGGGTGATTACATTGAACGTGCCGTGCCAGTATCCGAGGCGATACTCCATAGAAGTCAGCGGTCCGACGGGGAGTATGCTGGTGAAGCTGATCGTGGAGCCTGCGACGCTTATCAGTAAGGCGCCCGTGAGGAAAAGAAGCCGGTACCGATGCCAAATGCGCGGGCGGTGCATCAGCCACATAGCAATCAAACCGCACACTAAAGCCACCCCCGCGCCTTTGCTGGCGGTCAGAATCAGGTCGATGGCGGCGATCGTCAGCAGGCCCGCCAGGATAAACATGGACAGGAGCGTACGACGAGGGAGCTGGCGAGCTCGTGAAAGGCCGCGCGCCTTCAGAATGTCAAGGATCAGGCCTATGATAAGGGGGATGAAGGCGGCGAGATAGCCTGCATAGGCATTGGGGAGTGTGAAGGTGCCGAAAAGGTTACGGGCATGAGCCCTGCCCATAAAACGGTCAAATTGGCCGCCGGGGACGTCAAGAAGGTTTCGTACAGTTTGGGGGTGCTGATTGAGGTTTTCCAGCATGCGGGGGAAGATGTACAGATATTGGAAAAGGCCGTACAGAATCGCGCAGGCGGCTGCTGTCATAAGCAGGCTGAACAGCAGTCGGACAATACACCGAAGCTGCGAAGTTTCACGAGGGATGGTGAACGTAAAAACAAAGAAAGGGATAAGCGGAAGGAGGCGCCTGCATCCGTCCAAAAGCGCGTCACGTTCGGCTTCGGCTCCTGCGGCACTTGCCCATAGAGCAAGCGCATATGCCGCAAGTGCGAATATCATTCCGCTGTTCAGAATCTGGAAACACACGCGCCCGCGGAGAGGATGCTGGAGGGCAAAAACGAGCGCCGCGGATCCGGCTGCAAGCAGGCCCGTAATCTGTAAAAGTTGTTGCAGGCTTGGCATCAGGGCCGTGTATGGGGCCAGCGGCAGAATAAGTATTAAAAGCCCGGTCAATGCAAAAGTGGCGGCGTGAAGTGTGTCGAATAACCGTTGTCGTTCTGATTGCATGGAGGATGTATGTTTACTTGTTTAGTTGTTGACCCCGGCTTAACATGTGCAGTCGTAAAAGCCAAAAAAATGTTGTTGATTTTTAGGTAAGATGGTATTCAATTTACAGTTTCGTCTTGTTACGTTGTATATGCAGTCATAAACCGAATACGAAGTATAATGTAAGGCTTTGTTCAAAACTTTGCCTTCTACGTTGTGCAAGGTGTAACACCTTTCCGGTCCAGGGTATCCGGTATAGTGGTGACGGACGGAACTGCGCATGACATACAATCCGGATGTGGTGAGCGCTGTGAAAGACAAAATAAGGGCTTTGGTGAAAAATGGACGGGCATACCGCCTGGATTCAGGTCGGACCTTCTACGTGGTACGAATTTGCAGAACTTGTCGGCATTGTGGAAGCGGTAAAGCTTTCCGAGGTGATGCCGGCGCTTCGCCGGATCGAGGATGCGGCGGCGAGGGGAGTTTATGCGGCGGGCTTCGTCTCGTACGGGGCCGCTCCCGCTTTTGATAGTGCCTTGACTGTTGAATCCTCCGCGGAATTACCGTTGCTCTGGTTCGGATTATACCGCATGTGCCGGCAACACGCTTACCCGCCGTTTGGTTCTTCAGCATCCGCGGGCGATGAGCCGTCCTACCATCTCGGTAAATGGCGAACGGGCTGTGACAGGGGGTGTTATGAACAGGCGATCAGGGCTATCCGGGATTACATCCGGGCCGGGGATACCTACCAGGTCAACTATACGTTCCAGCAGTATGCGCACTTCGACGGAGATCCCCGGATGTTCTTCAGGAATCTTTGTCGGTCCCAGCGGGAAGCTTACTCGGCATACCTGGACCTGGGATCTTTTGTGGTGTGCTCTGCTTCGCCTGAATTGTTTTTTCATCGGAAAGGCAATAGAATCATAAGTCGGCCGATGAAGGGGACTGCCCCCCGCGGGGTGGATCTCGCATCTGATCAGCGTTTGCGCAGGCAGCTGGAGGAGTCAGAGAAGGACCGTGCCGAGAATGTTATGATCGTGGACATGATCCGTAATGATCTGGGGCGAATTGCTGAGCCGGGCACGGTAAGTGTAAGTGACATGCTTGCGATCGAGCGTTATCGGACTGTTTACCAGATGACGACAACAGTGAGCGCTGAGACGGAGGAATCGCTGGAAGGGATTTTCGGAGCTCTTTTCCCTTGTGCCTCCATAACCGGAGCTCCGAAAAAGCGGGCAATGGAGATTATCCGTGAGCTTGAACCCGGCGCACGGGGGCTTTACACGGGAGCAATCGGCTGTATTATGCCCGACGGGGAAGCGCAGTTCAATGTTGCGATCCGAAGCCCCATCATTAATCGCCGTAAACATGAGATATCCTACGGCGTCGGCGGAGGCATTGTCTGGGACTCCGATGCGGCAAAGGAATTTGAGGAATGTCGTACAAAGACGCGAGTGCTGAAGCCTCCCCGCTCGCCGTTGACTTTGTTCGAGACGATTCTGTGGAGGCCGGAAGCAGGCTATTACCTGCTTGGTTATCACTTGTCACGTATGGAGGCCTCGGCTGCCTATTTTGGTATTCTTTTTGACAGCGAAGAGGCAGATGAATATCTGCAAAGCCTTAACGTTAGCAACGATGCCCTTCGGGACCCCTTTGTGGTTAAATTTTTGGTGGATGAGGAGGGCGGATTCAGCTGCGAGACGCGTTCCCTGCCGGTTGGCGGGAACGGCGGAACGTCGGTGATCGCAATAGCCGAAAATTCGGTAAGCAGCGACGACTGGCGTTTGTACCACAAAACCAACCACCGGGGGGTTTATGATAAGGCGCGGGAGCGCTACCCCACGTATGACGACGTTTTGTTGCAGAACGAGCGCGGCGAAATCACTGAGTCAACGATAGCGAATGTTGTTATCGAACGGAAAAAAGGCGGTCCGTTTGTGACGCCCCCGGTACGTTCGGGGGTGCTGGCGGGGACAAAGCGTGCTGAGCTGCTCGATGCGGGGCGGATCGTGGAGGGAGTGCTTCACAAATCTGATCTGAGGCAGGCTCATAGAATTTACCTCATTAATTCAGTGCGGGAGTGGACCCCGGTGCATTGCTGTTTCGACGCGTAAATGTACGGATTTTTTAAATGGAGAACGCGTAAGCCCACTGATATCTGCGGAATAAAGTCTCATACGAGCCTTTTCCGCCGGACAATGTCCTGATACCCCCGTATGAGACTCGCCGCCTTTGAGAATTCGGCAGACCGCCTAAAGGCGGTACTACAAACCTTCAGATATCCAGGGAGACAATTGCTTGTAGTTCCGGCTTCAACCGGATCTTTACCCGGCGAGTCTCATACGAGCTCTGCAGTTCAGATGGTCTTGATAAAAATATTACAAGGCATCTTCTCTGGAAGATGCGATTCAGGATTCGACGGGAGGTCGGCTGGAAACGCTCTATTCGCTGGAGCTCTTCCGGGATACGGAAAGGTCGGCGTCTTCGATTCTTGGGAGCATAATGCGGAAGGTTGTGCCTTGTCCCTCTTTGCTGTCTACAATAAGGTTGCCCTGATGACGCTGGACGATTCCCTGCAGCACGGCCAGGCCTAAGCCGCTGCCGCCGGCTGTCTTGGTGGTATAAAAGGGGTCAAGGCATCTGTCTTCTGTCTCTTCCGCCATTCCCTCACCGTTGTCGCTGAAGTCTATAACGACGCGTTGATCCTGTACGTAGGTGGATATGTGAATGATGCCATTTTCCGGGATGGCATCGACAGCGTTAAAAATAAGATTTGTTAACGCTTCGTTCATTTCAGCTTCATGTCCCCACACCGGAGGGATATCACCGAGATCGGTCTGGATATCAATGGTTTTGCCTGCCGCCGCGGCCTCTTCTTTCCAGCGGGGTTTGGTAATGGAAATCGCATCTGTGATCGTTTCGTTAAGGTCGAGGGAGTTGAAAGCATCCTGTTCTCTGGGGCGGTAGAACTTGCGCATGCGGCGAATGGTTTTCGCTGCGTTGGTGGCCGCTTTTTGAACTTGTTCAAGGTAATGCACAGCCTTATCCCGGTCCTGCAGCGTTTCAGGCTGTTCCAGCAGGAGGGTGGTGAACCCCTGAATCGGAGAGAGGGCGTTGTTGAACTCGTGAGCAATGCCGCTTACCATCGTGGTCAGGGCACGCTGGCGTTCCTGGTCGATGAGCTGGCTCTGCGTGTTACGCAGTTCTTCCAGGGTATCCTGCAGCCTTTGGTTCGTGGTTTGAAGTTCCTGCTGAGTTTTTCTCCATTCGGTTATGTCATCGAACACGGCGAGTGCCATCGGTTCATCCGCGAGTCGGAGAGGTGCGCTCTGCAGCAGAAAGATTCGCTCTTCATCTCCGGCGTCACGGTTCAGGCTCATCTTTGTCTCGACATCATTGTGTTCGCGTTGCCGGTGAAGGGTGTCAAGCAACGTGCAGCGTAACATACATTGCCCGCAATGCTCTGTATGGCCACATCCTGCCGGATCGTTAAGGGCGTGGATACAGCTCAGCGCTTCTCCAGGATCCAGTCCATACAGCTTTTCCGGAGAAGATCCTGTGAATTCGGCCCCTTGTCTGTTCACCTGTCTGATGTTCAGGTTGCTGTCCACCAGCACCATCGTGTATGGGACCTTTTTTACGATTGCATTCAGTTCCGACTCGCTGTCAAGCAATGATTGTTCCGCTCGTTTACGTTCTGTAATATCTCTGACGTGTTCAATGATGCCTGTTATTTGGTTGTTGTGGTCTCTGAGCGGATAGGCGGTGAGCTCGGCCCAGCGGGGGCCTTGTTCACGGAACAGCTGAATTTCTTCGGTGTGAGGTTCTCCGTTGTACAACGCCCTGATCGAAGGGCACCCTGTACACACTTCTGAGCGATCGTGGTACGCGGCGTAGCATTTCTTGCCGACTAAAGGCATTTCGGCAGAATGCCTTTTTTCCATCCAGTTGTTGACCTGAACGATGTTGAAATCGGTGTCGAGGATGCTGAGGCCGTCCTGAATACTGTCAAAAATATTCTGCAGGAACTGCTCGCTTCTTCGCAAGGCTTCTTCCGTGCGTTTATGCTCTGTAATGTCGGTGGCTACGCAGACCACGTAGGTTACGTTGCCGTTCCCCTCGAGTTTGGGCGTTTTGTCGATCGAGAAAAGCCGTGCTTCACCGTCAACACTTGACAGCCATTCTTCTGTGGTTAGAGAGGTTCCGCTCTCGAAGACTTTGCGGTTTCCTTCTTTACAGACTTCGGCGACCTCTTTCGGGAGAAAAGTATCCAACTTTTTATGTTCGATATCTTCGCGCCGCAGACCGAAGAAATTGGCGTGGGCCGTGTTGGCCGTTCCGTACGTGTCAACATCGGTCAAATACCATACCTGGGCTTCCATGTTTTCCAGCAGAAGTGCCTGTTCGTCACATTTCTGCTGTAGTTCCTGCTTTATGCGGTTGCTTTCTGTAACGTCGCGGATTGTTCCCTGAAATTCGACGATTTCGCCGTCTTCGTTCTGAACAGGCACCGACGTAATCAATGTATCAATGACGGAACCGTCTTTTTTGCGCATTTGTATCGGATTATCCTGGACAAAGCCTCTCTCGCAGATGAGCCGCAGATGTTCGTCTCTCTCGGAGGAGTTGGCGTACATGGCCGGAACCCCCATGCGTTCAAGTTCTTCCCGGCTGTCACAGCCAAAAAGGTCTACGGTTGCCTCATTTACATCCAGCCATCGTCCGTCCGGACTTGTAATGAACAGGGCGTCTCTACAGGTGCGGAAGAAGTTGCGGTATCTGTGTTCAGACTGTTGCAAACGTTTTTGGTGTTCAAAGTTCCGTTCTTTGCGGGTTTCAAGTTTTTGCATCCAGTGCTTCAGCTTTTCGTCAGAAGAAGCACTCGCTTGTGAGTTGCGGGGCGGGATATAATAAAAGTTTTCGTAGACTTCTGTGCCCAGGATTATGTTTTGATGGGCCTGAAGCACTCTAAGAAGGACGTCTGCATCACATTGAGATCGATCATATTGGCACAGACCGATGGTCTGGTGGCTGGAAGAGAATTTTTGGTTGAGTTCTATTTCGTATTCGAGCAGCTGATCAGAGTCGGGCATTCTGCTCAGCACAGGGGTCATATCACTTGCCACCCGAAGGGCTGTATATCCTTCCGCCAGAGCGTTTTCAGCTTCTTTCTGGAGAAAGGAAAGTGCAGCCTCGGGATCGAAGATATCCCCTTTTACATACATCTTTTCCGGGCTGAGCATCTGCAGACTTCCGCATTCGACCGACTCCTGGAGTGTGCATTCGTCTTTTTCCGTATACTCCTGTAGCGGGACAAGCGACTGATCCTGTGAAATGCAAAGCGCTTTCTGGTTCTGCTGCAAACCGCACAGCAGGAACCTGGAAAGAACGCACCGACGTTCTTCCCCGGTGTTGTAAAAGTGGCAGGGGTGGTCGCCCGCCTTCAAATCTTTAAGTGTCAGGACGTGATCGTACATAAAAATTGCGTATTCAGCCCCTCAACCGTTCCCTAAATAACATCCTGTATTATAACTGCTTTTCGGTTTCTGCAAAATAACGCGTAGTCTGTGTTACGCTTGCTCCCTCTTTTCGTGGTCGGCAGGGCACTTTTGGGGATAATTTTCAGCGAAATGAAAACACGTAGCGACCACTCTCAGCGGGCGTGATGAACATTTGCGGCTTGATTCAGAAGCTGTTCAAAGGCCGCATTAAGTTTTTCTTTAGTCAAAGGTTTAGAGATTATTTTGTCTATATTTTCTGTGCGGCCTTCGTTGACCTCCATCATGTCCCCGAATCCCGTAAGCATGATGAGCGGTTTTTCAGGGGCAATGGATTTGATTTCCGCAGCCAGCTGGTCCCCATTCATCTGAGGGGTGGCCCGGTCAGTGATTACTGCATCATATCTGTCTTTATTGAAATATTCTAAAGCTTGAGCGCCGTGGCATGTGACATCCGCGATATGGCCTTGATGTTCCAGCAATTCTTTCAAGAATTCCCGTTGAGACTCTTTGTCTTCGACGATCAGTATCGTGAGAGAAGGGAATCCGCTGGTATTCTGCACGAATGCGGAGGATTCCTGGTCTTCTTCGTTTTCTGATGGCGGAAAAAGTATCCGGAAGCTCGTACCTTTAGCTTCTTCGCTTTCCACGGTAAAATCGCCCAGATGCCTTTGGATAATTCCCTGTAGGACGGCGAGGCCCAACCCGCTGCCGTCTGGGCCTTTTGTGCTGTAGAAAGGGTCCAGGCATCGCTGTTTTGTTTCTTCTGACATTCCCATGCCAGTATCCGAAACCAGCAGCAGTACGTTTTCCTCCTGCATTGAGGTTGTGATTCGGATTGTACCTTCATCGGGAATGGCGTCAACAGCGTTGAAAATGAGATTGGTCAGTATCTCGTTGAGTTCCGCTTCATTTCCTTCAATGCAAGGGATGTCGCCCAATTCTGTGTGAATGTCAATGTTTTTTCCGGAAGCTTGAGCCTCCTCTTTCCACATGAGCCTTGTCACAGAAACGGCGTCTTTGACCACTTTGTTAAGATCAATAGATGTAAATGCGTCCTGTTCCCGCGGACGGTAGAATTTGCGCATCCTGCGGATGGTTTCCGTGGCGTGATCCGCTGCCTGCTGGATGTGTTTTAGATAATGCAGGGCCTTGTCCTGGTTTTTCAGCATATCGGGTTGTTCCACCAGCATACTGGAAAAGCCCTGAATAGGGGAGAGCGCGTTGTTGAAGTCATGTGCGATGCCACTGACCATGGTTGTCAGTGCCCGCTGACGTTCATGGTCGATGAGTTGCTGCTGAGTACTGCGCAGTTCCGTCAGCGTCTCTTCCAGTTTCCGGTTCGTCGTCTTTACATTCTGTTCGGCTTGCCGGCGTTTGGTAATATCGAATATTGTGTTTGCAAACCCGGCAGGGGCTTGCTTGTCATCTTTAACTACGGATGCACTGAACAGGATATTCAACTTCTGGCCGCTCTTTGTGGAGATTGTCATTTCTCCTGTCCATGTCCCGTTCTCTCGCGCTTTTCGGAGCAGCTCTTCGCCTTTGTGTTCATTATCCAGAAATTCTTTTATGTTTTTACCGACAGCGTCACTGCGTTCACACTCCCAGAGTGACAAAAACGCCGGGTTTACATAAGTCATGACCCCACTCATGTCCGTACAGGAGAAAGCTACAGCCGCGTATTCGAGGGCATGAGTAAGTGGAAACGGTTGTTCGCTCATATCTATCTGGCCCTGTCAGTTCTTTCTTTGGTATATGGCGTGAGTGTCTGTGTCCGCTCTCAATCTGCTGCATTTGTCTTTAAAACGAAACGCCAGTAAAAACGGCGATACTATGTATCGAAGGAAGCGACCTGATAAGTTAGCATACACCCCGAAGAAGTTTTTGCCAAAAGGGTTAGCCGGTGCTGAGTTAATCGGGCGGTCCAGTTAGATGTTTAAGAAGCTGTAACTCCCAGAACTCACGCGCATCTCCCGGGTTCGTGACAGCTGGATTTCTGATCAGGCGGTCTTCTGCAAATGGAATGCAACAGTTCTTACCCCCTGCGACAGCGAAGTCACTCCCTAAGCGCCACGCCTTGACGGGCTGAACGCCTGGGGTAATGCAGGCTGATATCACGGATGATTCCGGCTACCAGGTTGCTCAGTATGGTGAGCTCTGGAAACTCGATCTTTCGGAGTATTGCGTGCAGCATGACACATCGGCGCGCTCCGTGCGCCGCTCTGCACTGCGTGCAGGCATTGCATGCAGCGGACTGCGTCCAGCGTGACGATTACAGCATGGATGCTTACGACATGCTGAATGCAATTCCTGAACGCAGTTTGACAGGCTGAACGCAGTTCCAAAGCGCTACATAAAACGTAGCGCAGTCCAAAGACAGCCTTGCGGCTGTCGTACATGTGGTGATCGACGAAGTCGCAAGATCCCGACCTTTATAAAGTCTCGGGGGCGATCCTTCGGAGTGGTCCCGATCTCTCTAGAGAGATCGGGACTTTGGTACGGCATGCCCTGGCGCGGCGACATTTTTTTGCGATGCGAAAGACCGGACCGGGTTTCGGGCTACCAAAGCGGCGATCGGGATGGGTCGCCGCACGCCCAAAATGCTTCGCATCAGTATACTGATCACCGAAAAAGCCTTCGGCTTACTCATACGTAAAACAGTGGATACTTGTCAAAGTACTCGTCTAACAGGACACGTTATGTTGCGGAAAAAGAGTTTATTCAGATCAAATCAGCCATGGTGCGGACTCATTGAAAGCGTTCACGCAACATAACGCCGCGCACCACATAACTCACTTCGGTACGGCATAAGTTCTGGTTATCTGTTTACGTTCCTTCCGGCCAGCATAGATAGCTCCATGGACAGAAGCTAAATTCATGATAGAGTATGGCACCCTATTACTGAAACGATTCAGCTATAGGCAAGGATATATATTCAAAACCGGTTCGGCAAAATCAGGCCGTCTGTCGAAGCTGAAACGGCATCCTTTTACTTGTGCAATTTATTGAACCTAAGGAAATACGGACAATGATTAAAACGCTGAAGAAAGGACTTATTACCGGCCTATTGGGTGTGGCAGGATGCACTATGCTGGCAGCTTCTGCTGAGGAGACGGGAACGCAGCAGATGCAGGGAGGTAACGCGCAGTGGAAAAACCCCATTTCCAACCCGATCTTTAATGACACCGCAGAACTCAAGCGGCAGTTCGACTTTCAGTTCATCTGGCAAAGCCTTGCGAGTCACTTCAGGACCATACACGGACCTATTCTGAAGGTAGGTGTGGATATGAACGTGGGGCTTTTCCAATTGGAATATCCGATCAGCGAGAGGTGGGCGTTACTTATCAATAAGGCTGGCTATATAGATTTCAATCCCAGCGGAACCCTGATGAATAAACGGGAAGGTTTCGCCAACATTTCAGGCGGCGTCAAGTACGCACTCCCGTCTGCTCAGATAGAGCCGCTGAACTGCGCGGTCCGTACCACAATTGAAGCACCGACCGGCGATGACCAGGTATTCCAGGATGGGCGCGGCAGCATCAGTCCCGCCTTTATCGCGACTTATGACTTCGACCGAATTGCCTTAAATGGTGTAGCGGGGGCAATTCTGCCGTTCGATGGGAGCGAACAGAGCAGTAAAGGGTATATGAGCTTCGACTTCGCCGCTAAGCTGACGCGATCTGTCTCCTCTCATGTGGAACTCAACTGGTTTCGCGTGTTAGACACGGGTAATGGTGATGCAGTCTATGACAGTCACGGAGAGATCCAGACCGCCAGCCATCCCTCGGTAGGATTCGAAGGAGGCGATCTTTTCAACCTGGGTGCAGAGAATGCCGACAAATTTCCGGACCTTGTGACGGGTGCCCTGGGCCTCCGCTACCAGGCACTCGAGAATGTCAGTCTCGGCATGGCTTACGAAATTGCAATGACGCACACTCATAAAGAACAGAGTTTTATGGACGAACGGGTAACGGCCAACGTAAGCATGCAGTTCTAAGTCAGCGTCCCCCCAGATACGGTCTTACGCTGAGTAGCCATATGATACCACTTTCTCAGTATCTATTGTGTATGCACAGCTTCTCTACTCAGAACCGGAGTGATTGGTTGGGTGAACACTTCTTCTATAAAGAATAGTCAGCCAACATATCGCCGTAATTGATTTCTTCCATAGTTACAAACAGGGCCGCGCAACCTATAAAAACATAGGATTTAGCGGGTGTGCGACTTCAGGATAAATGAAACATTCTTTGCCCGCTCCCGATTTTGAGACTAATGTTTGACACGCTGACGCAGTTCTCATACGAGTCTGAGCGCCGGTGTAGCCACCGGACACCCCAGTATGAGACTCGGCAGACATGCTGAAGCATGAACTCCGACGAGTCGATCGCGCGGTTTTGGCCCGTCAGAGTTCATACTTTAGTATGGTTTGGATTCATGCAGTCGCTGCATACCGAGTCTCATACGAGGGACTGCGTCCAGCTTGACGCTTACAGCATGGATACTTACGACATGCTTAATGCAATTCCTGAACGCAGTTTGACAGGCTGAACGCAGTTCTCATACGAGCCTGACCGCTGGCCATAGTCCAGACACCCCTTACAAGAGACCAACTGCGGCATTGACGGTAAATACTGGCTCCACGCAGTGGTCTCATACGAGCCAAACCGCCGGGCGGCGCAACCGCCCTGACACCCCGCGGCGAGACTTTGTCTCCGGTATGTTCCGGCCTTTTTGCGGTACACCTGTCTATGCACGCCGCCCGGCGGTTTGGCTTTATCCCCCGTATTACACTTGACGCGGTTGCCGGCGGGTGGTACTTCACCGGATAAAACAGCATGAGCTTTCCTGTCCGTTCTTGATCGAAATCGAAATCGCTTTGCCGATATCTCTTCCTCGCACGACCTATAACCGTTTTAACCGACGTTTTTGCCTGCACGGAACTGCAGTTGATCTTGCATGGAGTCCATGTTATATTCAATACGAGCTTTTTGCGCCCGCCTTATCCATTTTCTGTTGCGCAGTCATCGGTCGCGATGAAGTCGATACTATCGACGAAGCGAGGTTTTCCGTAAATTTCAGCTCAGGACATAACAAGAATGCCTCAGAGAACATACACTCACGCACAACTCGCGCTGATTGCCCGAATTGCGCGCGAACTGGCAGATGCGCAGGAACTCCAGCGCACCCTGGGAACTGTGCTGGATTGGCTGTCCGCCGAAATCGGACTGCGCCGGGGTGTGATCACCCTGATCAACGAAGAGGGCACGGAAATCCAGGCAGATATCACCGGAAGTGATATCCCCGAAAGTCAATCGGAGCGGATGTCCTACCAACCCGAGGAAGGCATCACCGGCAGGGTTTTCTCCTCCGGTGAACCGGTCTACCTCCCCCGCCTGGACGAGAACCAGGAATTTCTGGACCGGGCCGGGCTGCGGAAAAACCTCGATCAGTCCCGGATTGCATTTTTCTGCGTGCCGATAACCTATCGGGAAACTGTGATCGGAACCCTTTCTGCGGACAAAGACATTGCGCAAATCACAGATCATCAGGCGGAACAATCCTTCGTTATGGAAGTTGGCCATCTGCTGGCGCCTTTTGTACAACGCCGCCGCCTCGAAGAGCAGCTCGAGGTCTTCCAACATGCCCGTGAGCCCCAGGGCCTTTTCCGCAAACTCATCGGACGTTCGCCACAGATTGAAGAAATACAAAGACTTGTTGTGAAAGTGGCCGATGCGAGTACAACCATCCTGATCGGAGGCGAAACCGGTACCGGCAAAGGGGTAGTGGCGGAACTTATCCACGAAATGAGCCCCCGTAAGGACCATCCCTTCCTGGAAGTGAATTGCGGAGCAATCCCGGAACACCTCGTAGAAAGCGAACTGTTCGGTCACGAAAAAGGCGCATTCACCGGCGCCACCCACAGACGTACAGGTGTTTTAGAGCGTGCGGGAGCCGGCACCGTGTTTCTTGACGAGATCGGTGAATTGCCGCTGACCGCCCAGACCCGCCTTCTGCGCGTGCTTCAAAGCCGCGAATATGAACGGGTGGGAGGCAATGAAACCCTCCGATGCGCCGCGCGCATTATAGCGGCGAGCAACCGGGACCTTGAACAGGCTGTCACTGACGGATCCTTCCGGTCGGATCTTTACTACAGAGTGAATGTCTTTCCCATCCATATGCCGCCGCTACGGGAGCGGGGTAAAGCAGACATTATGCTGCTGGCTGAACACTTTGCCCAGCGCTTCGCACAGGATCAGGGCAAACACATTGAACGCATGGATACCCCTTGCATTGACATGCTTACAGCCTATCACTGGCCGGGCAACGTCCGCGAACTGGAAAACGTCATTGAGCGCGCCGTGCTTTTGACCGACGGCAGTGTCCTGCATGGTCACGACCTCCCCCCCTCTCTGCAGATGAACAGGTACACAGAGCACCAGGAATCCCACAACGATTTTAATACAAGAGTCCGCAACTATGAAATTGAACTGATTACTGAAGCCTTGAAGGAGACCAACGGTAATCAGACGAAGGCTGCGGAAAATCTGGGTATAACCAAACGCATGATTCAGTACAAAATCAGAAACTACGGCATAAATTACCGTCGTTTCCGCCGGACCTGAACAGTGACTCCTGAACTCCGTCTGCTTTAAAATAGGGCGGGAGCTGTTCATTTGGTGAATCTTCGCAATTAAAAGATACAATTACGTACCGATAGAGCGCAAAAAACGATACAATCCTGAATCACGCGCCGGGCACCACGAGGCAAAACAAAGGTACACGAAACATCTACTGGAATCCTATCTCTCGTAAATTCCAGCACTTACATTTCGCCTACACAACTTGGCATACAATGTGCTTACCTACCCGGCGAGTTCTAAAAAAACTCCCTTACACACAGCAACTCTCGTAACGCAAAACCTAAAGAAAAAAACAAGGAGCAATCTCACCATGACACCACAGGAATTCTTCGAGTACGCACGCAAAAACGGCGCTGAGATGATGGACCTCAAGTTCGTCGACATGCTGGGAAGCTGGATGCATTGCAGCTACCCCATCGAAACCCTTGATGAAGATATTTTCACTGAAGGGCTGGGCTTTGACGGCTCCTCCATCCGCGGCTGGCAGGAGATTCATCAATCCGACATGACAGCCGTATGCGACCCTGACACCGCGACCATGGACCCCTTCTTTGAGAAACCGACGGTCAGTGTTATTGCCACCATAGCTGATCCGGAAACAGGGAAGGATTACGCTAAATGCCCCCGGCACGTCGTTAAGCGCGCGGCTGAGTATATCAAGAGCGAAGGAATCGCGGACACATGTTTCGTCGGTCCGGAGCCGGAATTCTTCATCTTTGACGAAGTGCAGTACGAACAGAATCAGCATACCGGCTTCTACCGAATCGATTCCGTCGAAGGCGCATGGAACACCGCACGTTTCGAAGAACCGAACCTCGGCTATAAACCGAGCTTTAAAGGCGGCTACTTTCCGGTCAGCCCCACGGATACATATCACGACCTCCGCGGGGAGATGTCCTACGAGATGATGAAGCAGGGCATCAAGGTTGAAGCCCATCACCACGAGGTTGCCACCGCCGGACAGGCCGAAATCGACCTCCAGTACAACGACCTTGTAACGATAGCTGACCAGTTTATGTGGTATAAGTACATTGTCAAAAACGTCGCTCGCCGCAACGGAAAGACGGTCACCTTCATGCCGAAGCCGGTCTTCGAAGACAATGGCAGCGGCATGCACACGCACCTCAGCCTGTGGAAGGACGGCGAGAACCTTTTCGCCGGCGACGGCTACTCCGGAATGTCAAAAATGGCACTTAATGCGGTCGGCGGTCTTCTTAAACACGCTCCGGCGGTGCTGGCGTTCGGCGCCCCGACGACCAACAGTTACAGACGCCTGGTCCCCGGATTTGAGGCGCCGGTGAATCTTGCCCTTTCGGCGCGAAATCGTTCCGCCGCCATCCGAATCCCGATGTATTCCCAGAGCGAAAAAGCCAAGCGGCTGGAGTTCCGCTGTCCCGATGCAACGGCCAACGGCTACTTGGCTTGGTCGGCAATGCTCATGGCCATGATCGACGGCATTATCAACGAAACCGATCCGGGCGAACCGCTGGATCGGAACATCTTCGAACTCTCATCGGAAGAGCTGGCCAACATTCCTAAGGTTCCGGGAAGTCTGGATGAGGCAATCAACGCCCTCGAAGAAGATCATGACTTTCTGTTACGCGGCGACGTATTTACAGAAGACCTGGTCCGTTCCTATATCGACTGGAAACGGGAGCAGGAGCTTCTCGAGATGGCGCTGCGGCCGCAACCTTACGAGTTCCATCTGTACTACGACTCGTAAGTGAATCTGTCGGCAGACATAACCAGAGAAGAGCAGGACATGAGATCTGTCCGGGACGTGCACCCTTCTCTACTGAATGTCCCCTCTTCTCTGGTTTTTTTTGTCCCCAACACTGTCCTTTGCCGAACTTCTCAGCCCCCACATCCCCTCCCGCAAGATGTTTTTCTTCAGAATTGCAGTGCCATGGTTCAAAAGGCGCAGGATTTGCACCAGGATATACACGACGAATATTCGAAATACGATATCCGATTTTGAGAAGATACGTAATTACGTTATAGTCTAATTACCACAGATACGTTGACAGGACTTTCCGGTATGGAAGAATAAGGCTATGATTGCAGAACAGTGTGCAAGCATCATCCGCAACCGTCTCCGCACTCCTGACCAATCACTTCAGCTATATCCCACTCGGGAGCAGAGAGGTGCATGGGAGAGCATCCCCCATGGTGTTCGCCAAGCGCATATCAGGCGTGCTGAAAAAAGACAAGGGGGCGATTGGCCACCGTTGCCGGCTACACTCTTTCTGGAGTTTGTACGACAGGGAAACCGCAAGAACTACGAACAGGCGCGTTTTGCCAGACGAGAAGCGCTTTGTGATCTGGTGCTCGGCGAATGTATAGAGGCGGACGGTCGGTTCACAGATGACATCATCAACGGTGTATGGGCCGTTTGCGAGGAAACCTACTGGGGTGTTCCTGCCCACCTGGGGATGCAAATGGCAGGGCAAGGCCTTCCCGATGCGGCTGAGCCGACCGTTGATTTGTTCGCAGCCGAGACCGGCGCTCTGCTGGCATGGACCCACTATTTGCTGGAGCAACCCCTTGCTGACGTTTCCCCGGTTATTCCGCGCAGAATAGAGGATGAGGTCAATCACCGTATACTTACACCGCTCTTACAGCGGGACGACTTTCGATGGATGGGGTTTCATGGCGCCCGTGTCAACAACTGGAATCCATGGATCTGCTCAAACTGGCTGACGTGTGTGTTACTACTTGAAAGGGACGAAACGAAGAGATTAAATGCTGTACTAAAAATCCTGAGGGTCCTTGACAATTTCCTCGAATCCTATCCCACAGACGGTGGCTGTGATGAAGGGCCGCTGTACTGGGGAAAAGCCGGGGGCGCACTTTTTGACTGCCTGGAACTTTTGTACAAGAGCACAGACGGACACTTTAATCTATACGAGCACCCGCTTATTCAGGAGATCGGGCGATATCTGTATCGGGTCCATATCGCAGATCACTATTTTGTGAACTTCGCAGATGCGCCTGCAACGTTAACGCCACCGCCAGCGGTGATGTTGGGCTACGGAAAGCGTATCGGTGACAAGCCGCTGATCCAGCTTGGCGCATGGTTTGCCCACCGGCAACGATGGACTGAAAAGGGTGTCGCCGGCAATATCGGACGCCAGCTCTACGCGCTGTTTCATCTAAGTGAACTGAGTCAAACAAAACCACGGCAGCCGCTTGTGCGGGATACTTGGTTCCCGGAGATTCAGGTGATGGCGGCAAGAGATCGGAGCGGCAGCAAAAAGGGCCTTTATGTCGCTGCCAAAGGAGGTCATAATGCGGAAAGCCACAACCACAATGACGTGGGTAACTTCGTGTTTTTCGTCGACAGTAAACCGGTCATCGTTGACGCCGGCGTGGGAACGTATTCGAGGGAGACATTCAGCAACCAACGCTACGATATCTGGACCATGCAGTCAGCGTATCATAACGTTCCTGCCGTAAACGGGATGCAGCAACAGGCAGGCGATGCTTTTGCCGCTTCGCATGTGACATATGACGCTGACGCCCACTGTGCGGCGCTTTCTATGGATATGAGTGGCGCCTACCCGGAGAAATCGGGACTTAAAAGGTGGAACCGAACAGTAAGCATATATCGGGAAAAAGCACTCGAAATCCGCGATGATTATGAGCTGGATCACCCCTCCGAAGATGTCTGTGTCGTATTACTTACGCCGTGTCATGTTACAGCACCTTCCTCAGGCGAAGTCCAACTGCATGAGCGACGCCTGCCCGAAAACCGCAGAAGCGGCACTGCTTTTCTATGGTACGACGCAGAGCGCTTGAGCTGTAATCTAGAACCCCTTCAGATTGAGGATGAAGCCTTGACACGCGTATGGGGTAGCGAGATGAAGCGGATGGTATTTGCGGTCAGAAACGCTGAGAAGGCACAATTACTGAAATTTCAGCTTCGATCCGCGTTGGCGAATCAGGGATAACAGCCCCACAGGGACGGGACGATGTTCTGCCTCTTGGAAGCACAGTGCCCGTATGAGACTCGGCACCGCGACTGCATGAATCCAAAGCATACTGAAGTATGAACTCTGACCAGCCGAACCCGCGCTATCGCCTCGTAGGAGTTCATGCTTCAGCATGTCTTCCGAGTCTCATACCCTGGTGCCTGGGCGGCTCCGCCGCCCGGCGGGTTGGCTCGTATAGCAGAACTCACGCTCGTACCGCGATTTTGATGACAACCTGAACGCCTTACGTAAGACCTCTGCGCGCAGGGGGGAGTCCTCCGCCGTGTTTTTACCCCCCTGTTACCGGACAGGGTTGTTCGGCTCCAGACGCCGGTTCCGCTGAGGCCGGCATTCCGTTTTCATCAAAACCATGCGCTGTGCCTGGTTATGACATTGACCCTAAATTTCGCAGTTGATTTTGTGGTTGCATATGCAAGGCAGCGAGATGACGCGGTAGTTCCTACCGCGAATCGAAGCTAACGAAGCAGATGCAATCACAAAATTAACCCTTTAGGGTAGAAAAACCAAACAACTAACGTTTCACCCAATGGGTGAAACGTTCTAATTAGCTAACACCTTATAAACCAATAACTTAGAGACTCTTTGGTTTTTCTGCTGCGTATTTTAGGTTGATTGATACACCATCCCCTTAAGACCGACAGTTCTGTTTCATCCGGTCTTGACGAATGGCGAGGACATGTTATTGTAAATTGTGAATTTCGTCACAGAGTGAACACTGTCACAATGCCGCGCGGGTAGATGTTCAACAGAGCAAAGCGATGTTGTCGTGGCCGCGGCACGGGAACAAACAAAACAGGGGCTCTAAGAAGGCGCCACGAACTGAATGTTTCAGTTGGACTTCGCCCTTCAGCGAATGAATCGGCGCTCACCATCCGCCTCCGGCATACGCTTTTCGCCGGTTCGCGGTTCTGAATTACCCCCCTTCGCCACTAACGGATAAGGAGGTTCCAGATGGGAGAGGTTATAGATTTTGAACAACTCGACGAACACCAGCAGATGGAAAAAGTGGACGAAATTATCGAAGCCGAGAAAAACACGGATGGTGCGCTCATGCCGATCCTGCAACGCATGCAGCACACGTTCGGTTTCCTGCCGGAACCTGCTTTGAAAAGAGTTGCCAAGCAGCTCAACAAGTCCTATAGCGAGATCGTGGGTGTCGTGGGCTTTTACTCTCTCTTTTCCACTACCCCGCGCGGCAAACACACGATCCAGGTCTGCCTGGGAACGGCCTGTTATGTACGTGGCGGAAAATCCATCCTGGAGGCGATCTCAGAATACCTCGGTATCGGGGTGGGCGAAACCACCGAAGACCGAATGTTCACCCTGGAAGTGGCACGCTGTTTCGGCGCCTGCGGGCTCGCACCGGCGATCACGGTCGATGACAACGTCCATCACCGCGTAAAGTCGACGAATATACCCGAAATCCTTGAACGTTACCGTGAGGAGGAAGAGGAGGATACATGACACTTTTCAGTTTACAGGTCTTCCCTCACGGGTGGCTTCATACCCCCCGCACTTGCGGCGTCTTTTTGTATAGGGACAATTCAGGCAGTCAAGTGTTAGAAGAAATCCAGCTCAGCGTTGCAGAATCTCACACGTGCACTGTGTCAATGAGTGAGTGTGCAGATTGAACATCAATCCGAAACAAACAACCAACGAAGGTCGTCAGTTATGGCAAATACAATTACCTCGCCCAAGGATTTGACCGCCATCAAAGAACGCTTCACCGCTGCACGATGTCCGAAGCAGGTATTGCTTTGCGCAGGGGCCGGCTGCGTGGCTTCAGGCTCCCAGGAAGTAAGCAAAGCGCTCAGCGAAGAGATACAGAAACACGAACTGGGTTCAGAGGTGGAGATCATTGAGTGCGGTTGCCTCGGATTGTGTGCACAGGGTCCTGTGGCTCTCGTCCAGCCCGACGGCGTATTCTACGAACAGCTCCAGCCGGAGGATGCTGCAGAAATCACTGAAAGCCATCTGAAAAACGGCACGGTTGTGGAGCGTCTGTTACACACAACCCCCGAAGGAAAAAAGGTTCCCGAGATCAACGAAATCCCCTTTTTCCAGAAACAACAGAAGTACGTTTTAAAAAATTGCGGCAACATTGACCCCAATGACATAGATGCCTACATCGCCAACGGCGGCTATACGGCGTTAGCCAAATGCCTCACGGAAATGTCTCCGGATGAGGTTGTGGATACCGTTTACCAGTCCGGACTCCGCGGCCGCGGCGGCGCCGGCTTTCCGACAGGGCTGAAATGGCAGTTTACGCGAAAAGCAGAGGGTGATCAGAAATACGTGCTGTGTAACGCCGATGAAGGGGACCCCGGCGCATTCATGGATCGCAGTGTGCTGGAAGGGGATCCTCACAGCCTCGTTGAGGCCATGATGATCGCGGGTTACGCTGTGGGAGCCAGCCGGGGCTTTGTTTATGTCCGCGCCGAATACCCCCTTGCTGTCGAACGCTTGTCCCGGGCACTGGAACAGGCGCGTGAGTACGGCCTGCTCGGACAAAACATTATGGGCCATGATTTCACCTTCGATCTTCAGATCCGCATGGGCTCAGGCGCGTTTGTCTGCGGCGAAGAGACAGCCCTGATGCGCTCCGTCGAGGGGAAACGCGGAGAACCCCGCCCCCGCCCGCCATTCCCGGCAAACAAGGGGCTTTGGGAAAAACCCAGCCTCCTGAACAATGTGGAAACCTATGCCAACGTACCGCAGATCATCCTTAACGGAGCGGAATGGTTCCAGAACATCGGGACCGAAAAAAGCAAAGGCACCAAGGTATTTGCCTTGGCCGGATCGGTCACATACTCGGGACTGATTGAAGTTCCCATGGGGACCGAACTCGGCGACATCGTCTACGACATCGGCGGCGGAATTCCGAATGATAAGGAATTCAAGGCCGCCCAGATCGGAGGACCGTCCGGTGGTTGCATCCCGCGGGCAAACTTAAGCGTGCCCGTAGATTACGAATCCCTGAGTGAACTCGGGGCGATTATGGGATCCGGCGGACTCGTCGTTATGGACGAAGATTCCTGTATGGTGGACATTGCCCGCTTCTTCCTAGAGTTTGTTCAGGAGGAATCGTGCGGCAAATGTACGCCCTGCCGAGTCGGCACCAAACGTATGCTGGAAATGCTGGACCGCATCTGTCACGGTCAGGGCGAGGACGGCGATCTTGAAAAACTCGAACAACTGGGCCGCGTAATCACCGACACGGCCCTTTGCGGCTTAGGTCAGACCGCGCCGAACCCGGTTCTGTCCACAATACGCCACTTCCGCGACGAATACATTGCCCATATCCGGGATAAGCAGTGTCCAGCCAGCTTGTGTCCGGCCCTGGTACGGGCGCCATGCCAGAACGAATGTCCTGCCAGTGTGGACGTACCCGGTTTCCTCTCATTGATCGGGGAAGAAAGATACAACGAGGCCCTCCGGTTGCACCGGGAGCGGAATCCGTTCGCAGTGGTATGCTCGAGGGTCTGCCCGAACCCCTGCGAGTCCAAATGCCGCCGGCATACAATGGACGGCGCAGTAGCCGTGCGGCATGCCAAAAGATTTATGGTTGATCAGGAAGCCTCAGTTGAACTCCCTGAAGTCCGGGACAACGCGGAAAACGCCTCGCGGAAGATTGCGCTTGTCGGCGGCGGCCCGGCAAGCTTGGCATGTGGCTACTTTCTCGCCCGGCTGGGGTATAAGCCGACGCTTTTTGAAGCGGAAGAGTACTTGGGCGGCATGATGATGCAGGCCATTCCTGCTTACCGGCTCCGGCGCGAGCCGCTGGGCTATGAAATCTGGATGATTAAACGCATGGGGGTTGACATTAAAACGCCGATGAAGCTGGGCGAAGATTTCACGCTTCAGAGTCTTAAAGACGAAGGCTACGACGCAGTGTTTCTAGGTGTGGGGGCTCCGGATGGTATGGCTCTTAAACTCGACGGAGACGGCAGAGCTGAGGACGATGTCGTGGATGCACTGAACTTTCTGCGGGATTACAACATCCGCTACGGCAGCAAACAGACCGATGAACACGGTAACAGAATCGCAGTCGTGGGCGGAGGCAACGCCGCCATTGACGCCGCCCGCACTTCCCTCCGTCTCGGCGCTGAAAAGGCCACCGTCATTTATCGGCGTTCACGCGGAGACATGCCGGCGTACAACGAAGAGATCGAAGACGCGATCGAGGAAGGTGTAGACCTGGAACTGCTTACCAACCCTGAAGAGGTTATCAGCTCCGAAGACGGCAGCATCCATGGGGTAAAATGCCGCCGCATGAAACTCGGAAATTTCGATAAGAGCGGCCGCAGACGCCCCACCCCTACGGACGAAATGGTCACCGTGGAGGCGGATAAAATCATTGCGGCTATCGGACAGAACGTGAATGCCGACCAGCTCGTTTCCCCGGAACAGGTGACATTGACGGAGAATGGCCGCATTCAGGCGGACGCCGTCAACGGACAGACCTCATTGCCGTGGGTATTCGCAGGAGGCGATTGCGTAACCGGCCCCGCATCAGTCATCGAGGCTGTGGCGGCCGGTGAACGAGCCGCTGTCGGCATCGACGAATACCTCACGGGGGAAAACCATGCATTCTGGCGGGAAGAAAAACCGGTGGACACTCACGTCGATCCGGATGCGGATCCGTTCCCTGACGCTCGTATCGATATCCCAAAAGTGGCGGCGGAACACCGTGCCGACAGTTGGGAAGAAATTGAACAGACCTGGGACAGACGCTTAGCCGTCCGCCAGGCGAAACGTTGTTTACGGTGCGATTACCGTCCGGAAGAAAATTAAGCAGGGAGATACGACAATGCTTACGGCTTATATCAACAACCAGGAAATCCAAGTCCCGGAAGGAACAACTATTCTGCAGGCCGCGTCTCAGCACGGCATCAGAATTCCCACACTGTGCTACCTGGAGAATCTCCAGGCCATCGGCGCATGCCGCGTATGTATGGTCGAAGTGGAAGGTGCCCGCAACCTCCTGGCTTCATGCGTTACTGAGGTCAAGGACGGCATGAACATCAAAACCAACACTCGTCGGGTGCGCGAAGCCAGGCGAAGTGTCGTGGAATTGATGCTTTCCGCCCACGACGGGGACTGTCAAACTTGTGAGCGCAACGACGACTGCGAATTACAGGAACTTGCCCGCGAACTCGGCATTAGAGAACTCACCTTCACCGGTGAAAAACGCGTCAAGATCGAAGATAACAGCACCCCTGCTCTGTCCCGCGATACGGGTAAATGCATTTCGTGTCAGCGCTGCATAGCGGTCTGCAACCAGATTCAGGGGGTTGATGCCCTGGCGCCGCAGGACAGGGGCTTTACAACGGTCATCGGGCCGGCCTTCTGCAGCACCCTTGACTCGGTCGCGTGCGTGCAGTGTGGACAATGCGCTGCCGTGTGCCCGGTGGGGGCCATCAGCGAAAAAGACCATGTCGATGATGTATGGGATGCCCTGGACGATCCCGACAAACACGTCGTGGTGCAGACGGCTCCGGCAATCCGTGCAGCACTCGGCGAATGTTTCGGCGAAGACCCCGGCAGTCTCGTGACCGGAAAAATGGTCGCCGCTCTAAGGCGCCTCGGTTTCGACCGCGTCTTTGATACCAACTTTACGGCGGATCTTACAATCGTGGAAGAAGGCAATGAGCTGCTGACCAGACTCAAACAGACACTTACGGGGGATGGTCAAGCAGTCCTGCCCCAATTCACCAGCTGTTGTCCGGGGTGGATCAAATATATGGAGTATTTCTACCCTGACATGCTCGAAAACCTCTCCACTTGTAAATCACCGCAACAGATGTTCGGGGCAGTCGCCAAAACCTATTACGCCGAACAGACAGGTGTGAATCCGGAGAATCTTTACGTTGTCTCCATCATGCCCTGTACCGCGAAAAAGTTTGAATGTGAACGCGAAGAGATGACAGACAGCGGTTACAAAGATGTGGACGCTGTGCTCACCACACGGGAGTTGGGCCGCATGATGCAGCAGGCGGGCATAGAATTTGACACGCTTCCTGAAGAAAGACAGGACAGTCCCCTCGGCAACTCCTCGGGAGCGGCTGATATTTTCGCTAACACCGGAGGTGTGATGGAAGCAGCTCTCAGAACGGCATACGAGGTTGTGACCGGTCGTGAACTGCCTTTCGACGATCTCCGTGTAGAACCCATCGAATCGCTCGACGGGGTGAAAGCGGCATCAGTTTCTATCACGGATCCCGTCGAAGAATGGTCGTTCCTGGACGGCGCCACGCTGAACATCGCCGTCGCGCACGGCCTGGAAAATGCGAATAAGGTCATTCAGCAGGTCAAAAACGGCGAAGCCGAGTACCACTTCGTGGAAGTTATGACGTGTCCCGGCGGATGCATCGGCGGCGGCGGACAACCGCGGTTTACCGACGACAAGGCACGGCAGCGCCGAATCGACGCTATCTTCAAGGAAGATGAACAGAAAGAACACCGCAAATCACACGAAAACCCCGAAATTGTTCAGATTTACCAGGACTTCCTTTCAGAACCGCTGGGGCACAAGTCCCATGAACTGCTTCACACTGAGTACACAGAGCGCGAGGTGATGTGATAGATTACTCGTGAAGACCCGCCGCAGTGGCTGCTTACACCTTTGACCGGTTCAGCCCCGTAAATGCGGACAATATCGCCCGAGAGGCGGGATACAGCGTACCGGACAACCCGTGAGGCTCCAACAAGACGGCGTAGGACAGAGGAAGGAAACCATAGGAGAAAACGAAATGAGCGAAGACAAGCTCACCATACTTCTCGTGGACGATGATGTTGATTTTATCGAGGTGAACAAAGTTTTCCTTGAGCAGGAAGGCTACGAAGTCTTGACAGCCCATAACAGCAAACAGTGTATGGATGTCCTGAAAGAACAGAAACCCGACGGCATGATCATCGACGTGATGATGGATTACAAAAGTGAAGGCTTCGACCTTGCTCGAGATCTACGTCACTCAGAAGAGTATAAGGACATTCCGCTGATTATGCTGACGTCCGTAAACAGCCAGTTTCCGTATGACTTTGAACCTCACGGAACCTGGCTTCCGGTCGATATCTTTCTGGAAAAACCGATAGAGGGCGACAAACTCGCCGAACAGGTAAACAAACAATTAAAATCCGAGTCATAGCGTCATGTATAAGATTCTAACAAAAGAAACGATTGCGCAGGATACGTACCGCATGAAGATCGAGGCACCGCTTATCGCTGAAGAGCGGGAGCCGGGACAGTTTGTCATCCTTTCCGTTCATGGAGAATACGGCGAACGGATCCCCTTAACAATCGCGGATGCGGACAGCAGGGAAGGCAGTATTACTGTAATTTTCCAGGTGGCGGGCTATTCCACAAGCGAACTGGCCAAGCTGAACCCGGACGACCACGTGCCTGTGCTCCTGGGGCCACTCGGACATCCGACACACATAGACCGTTTCGGTCATGTGGTATGTGTGGCCGGAGGTATAGGGGCGGCGCCTCTTTACCCCATTGCTGAAGCCCTCCGTGAGAACGGAAATACAATCACGACCATTCTCGGGGCCCAGTCCAAAGACATGATGATCCTGGAAGAAGAGATGAGATCGCTCAGCGATGAAACCATTGTGTGCACAGACGACGGCACCTATGGCAGAAAGGATGTCGTTACCGGACCTCTGGAAGAGATTTGCGCAAGCGACCGCACGCCGGATCTGGTTGTCGCCGTCGGTCCGCCGGTCATGATGAAATTCTGCGCTGAAACCACCAGACCTTACGGAATCAAAACAATGGTTTCGCTCAACACTATCATGATCGACGGTACAGGCATGTGCGGCGGTTGTCGCGTAACAGTCGGCGAGGAAACAAAATTCACTTGCGTAGACGGACCGGAGTTCGATGGACATCAAGTGGACTTTGACGAGATGATAAACCGCTTAAACGCCTATACAGACCACGAACAGGACGCCCTCGAACGTAAGCCCCACTCCGGTTGCTGCCAGTCTGCAGGTTAATCCTCCGCCGGTGTCACCCAACGGCCGCCTCAGCTGAGACTATCCCGGAACATCTTTGAGTAGGCCACGAAACGGCTCCACGCGGCTACCCATGACCGCGACCCCGTGGCCCCCCGGATACACCAGCATATATGTATCCCGAAACACGCACGCGTGATGCCTGGACGTCCATGCATATCTTGCGATCTAACAGGACGACGGGATTACCGGAACTCAAGCGCATCCCCTCGATTTTCGCGACAAGCCGGATACCTGAGCATGCAGTCTTTTGCAGAGGAATTGCATTCAGCATGTCGTAATGCATCCATGCTGTAATCGTCACGCTGGACGCAGTCCCTCGTATGAGAGAACTGCGTTCAGCCTGTCAAACTGCGTTCAGGAATTACATTCAGCATGTCATAAGTATCCAGGCTGTAATCGTCACGCTGGACGCAGTCCCTCGTATGAGACTCGCCGGGTAAAGATCCGGCTGAAGCCGGAACTACAAGCAATTG
>CAJXKU010000004.1 GCA_913055945.1 uncultured Lentisphaerota bacterium
CCCTTTAGGGTAGAAAAACCAAACAACCAACGTTTCACCCAATGGGTGAAACGTTCTAATGGGTTAAAACCTTATAAACCCAACAATTATACACCCTTTGGTTTTTCTGCTGCGTATTTTAGGATAATCGCTCCACGCACTAGCTCAATGTAAGCTTGCTGTACAAACGCGGCAGGACGCGCGGTAATTTCGCTATATCCGTCAGAATCGTGAAGCGCCGCCGGGGGAACATGATCTCCATGTCGGCGACTGTGTTCTCTTCGGTTGAAATGGCAAACGTATGGATGCAGCGGCGCGCGTTCTCTTCACACGCCATACGTACATCGTACTGCGCATAGCGGGTGTTCGGGTCATAACCGGTATCCATGGGGCGCCCGTCTGTGATAAGGATAATCAGCCGCTGCTGGGCCGGATAATTCTGCAGCCGGAAACCCGCATGCCGTAACGCCGGCCCTATGCGCGTGGACTGAGACGGTTGCGGAGCCATGACTTTACGCATTGCTTCGCGATCCCACACATCTTCAAATCCCTTGTACACCGTGTAGCGGCAGTTCTGCGGCCCGTTTGAGCTGAAGCCGGCGATGCTGAACGTGTCTCCCAACGAAGCCAAACCTTCGCCCAGGATCAGTGCGGCGTGTTTCTCGATATCAATAATACGCTCACCGTTCTCCTGCTCACCGGTGGAACCGCTTTCATCAAGCAGAACGACCACAGCGAGATCGCGCTCGATCACGCGGGGCTTGCTGTAAAAATCGACCTGCGGCGCGGGTTCTTTCTGCCGCCGGATCAGGTAATCCACAAGCATATCTTCGTCGATCATGTCCCCCTCAGGCAGGTGCTTCTCCTGGCGCGTCAACTGGGGCTTGAACTGCTCGAATATGCGGCTCACCCGCCTCGCCTCAGCCTGCACGTCATCCGGCACCTCCGATGCCCGTGCGTCGTTTCCTTCATCTTCATGAACAAGACAGCAATCAGGATGATAGTCATTCTCGTGGCAACTCCATTCGCTGTAGGGAAAGCCAGCGCTGACAACTGCGCTTTCATCCTCTTCCTGCTCATCATCCTGCTGCTGCGACTCTCTTGTCGCGAGGATGCTGGCTTTTTGCGCTTCCGCTTCCGGACGGCGGTCTTCCCCTTCGCCTTCGTCCATTTGCTCTTCCGCCGCCTGCTTCATGTCGGCAATCATACTCTCAGACGGCGCTGTACTCACGGCCCCCGGATACAAAAAATCAGGGATGAAACTGAACGGCCTCAATTCCGCGGTCGCCACCCCCGGATATCCTTCTTCACCCAGTGCGCAAACATCCATATTCCGCAGATGCCGCAATGTTTCAAAGAAATTGGCGGAGGCGTCCGCGATGCTTATAAGCTTCCGAGCACTATCCGGCAAGCCACTGCCATCGCCCGTCGTCATATCGAAGAAAAGTCGGTCAGCATCCGTACAAGGCGGGTTCTGGTCAGATTCGGTTTTCAGGCCGAAGTCCAGCAGGCCACGCGTTCCCGGCCAACGTTGACGCATGCGGCGGAATACCCGCGCGTATTCGACAATTTGGAACAGGTTCAGGCGCAGAATATCTTCGCCGACAACGCTCTGGGCGTCGGGGTAGTGAGGATGCCCATGGACCCCGCAAAAACTTTCCTCCGCCAGCAGGCCCGCCGCGACAAGGGCCGTCAGCACATACCATTTGCGGTTATGCTCTCTGCAGTTGAAGTAGCAGATTCTCGCCGGAACATACAGCCATCGGTACATACACACCACGGAGGTGCCCCGCTCCAGGAGTTCATCGGAGTCAAGACCGCCCAGATCATCGACTTCTACGTCGTAGCCGACGAGCGCCTTTATGAGCACCTGCAGTTGATGCTGTATATCCTCTAAGCGGCACTCTTTGGTGATAGAGCGGATGTAGGTTTCTGCTGTGCGCAGGGTGCCTTCCATGAAAGACAAACCCGCCTGCCGGTTGCGGCCGAAGATATCAAGACCGATCTGGATGTAGCGTTCCGTTTCCGGCACACTGAGGCGCTCGATCAGTTTGGCGTAGCCCAGCATATACGAGATGGCAAGTTCTTCGTCCGTTTCCCGAAGACGCCGCATCTGGCTGATCAGATTACGAACTTTACGGGGTGTATCGCCGAATCCGCCTTCGCCCAGCGTCTTAAAAAACACCGTACCGTAGTAAACCTTGGAACGCGCCAACTCACCCCCCAAGTCCACGACATCGGTGAACACGCCGGGTAGACTCAACAGCCAGCGTGTACGGGGATTAAGAGCGCTGAGAAATTCCTTGACTACGTGATCAAAACAGCTCTGGTCGCTCTCCTTGAGCAGTTCAAAGAATTTATCGGTCACTTCCCGCCTGTTCTCGCCGAGTTCGCCTTTTTCATACAGCTCAGCAATGGCTTTCCGGAAAATATCCCGGTATCCCCAGCACACGCTTCTCAGCGAAAAAGCGTAATGCGCCAGCTCTGCGTCAAGTGTCGTTTCCGCTTGTTTGTCCATCTCTTCCTGCATTGCTTGCCGTCGCTTCCTGGTCTTCAAGCAGTTCGCCGAAGTAAAGGTTGACAATGTTTCGTATCGACTCCCGCACGTCAGGCTCTTCGGTCAGCGTCTGGCTTACGGCCGCTTCACACGCATCAACGGCAGGTAAGCCGGCTTTCATAAGCCGTCCCACATAGACCAGCAGACGCGTACTTACTCCCTCGTCCAGGCCATAGCCCTTCATTTCCCGAATCTTAGCGCCCATTTCCGCAAGCTTTTGACAGTCCTCCCGGGGTAACTGGGTCTCCGTGCGCAGAATCTCCTCTTCTACGTCCTGTAAGGGTTGCTCGAAATTGATACTGACGAACCGCTGCTTCGTAGAGTGCTTCAGATCTTTCATGATGCTCTGATAGCCGGGATTGTAACTCAGCACAACCGTAAATTCCGGATGGGCCCGAATGACTTCGCCGGTCTTGTCAATGTACAAAATCCGTCGATCATCGGTCAACGAATGAATAATAACCGTCGTATCATTGCGCGCTTCCACGATTTCATCCAGGTAGCAGATACCACCATACCGCACGGCCAGCGTAAGCGGACCGTCCTGCCAAACGGTCTGGCCGTCTTTGAACAGGTAACGCCCCACCAGATCCGCCGCCGTCAAATCCTCGTGGCAGGATACCGTAATGAGCGGCAGATTCAGGTTATAGGCCATGTATTCGATAAAGCGGGTCTTGCCGCATCCTGTCGGCCCCTTAAGAATTACCGGAATGTTGGTCTGATAGGCCGTCTCAAAGGTTTTCGTCTCATCCCCCTGCGGGATATAATTGGGCGTAAAAGATACACGGAATTGGTCAATGATGGGGGTCTTTTCTTCCATGGCATTTGTAACCTTTGGTTTCCTTCGTATTCAACTTTACTGCGCAAACGCCTCTGAACGTTGGCATCCTGACATTACCAGAACCTATCCTGTGATTGCGTTTATGCCAGCAACAATTGCACCCTGCAATTCATGCCTTGCATTATTGCAATCTTCGTACGTTTCGTATATACGTCGACACGTGGTGTGACTTCGGGCTCGTACCCGCCGTCTTTATCGCCGTCGTAATCGCGGTTCTTGTCCAAATCATACTAAGGTATGAACTCTGACGGGCTAAAACTGTGCTATCGACTTGTCGGCCTTCATCGCAGTCGTACTCGAGGGCTTTCTAAGATCATACACCCAACGATTAAGACTGCGATTAGGATTGCGATTAGGATTAAGGATGTAATAGAGCTCAGTTCAGATCTTCGACTTGTCGGCGTCCATGCTTCAGCATGTCTGACCAGTTTCATTCTTGAGTACCCGGCCCTACACCGACCGAGGCGCTTGTACCAAAGTGGCTGTTGACATTCGGCTGACTGGTTGCCGACAACGCCCCGTTTTTGTACTGCGCGACGACGTCGCCTGCACGCCCCGAACAACCTACAACGACATCGATGTCCGCTTCCGCCAGCACCCGGAACGCTTTGGGACCGCAATTCCCGGTCAGCACACAGTCAACCCCGTGATCCACGACGAGTTGAGCAGAACTGATCCCTGCCCCACCTCCGGCCTGGGCATTGCTGTTCTCCAGGGCTTCGTACGCCATGGTGTCTGTGTCAAAAATAAGAAAAAAGCTGCACCTTCCGAAGCGGGGATCCACTGCGGCATCCGGATTCGAGCCCTTTGCGGTGACCGCAACTTTCATCTGCATTCCTCCTTTCTTGTTTGGCTCCATTCACGTGCTTTCGTTTGGGTTAGCATATACCCTGCCAACTCTGCGACTGCTGATGCATCAACGGAAACGGCGAGAGTATAACCAGCAAATCTGATCATTTGTCTTCACCGGAATTTGTAATCGTTTCATCTTTATGTTAGATTTTTATGAAGGAGAACGTAAGGACCGGCTCACGTGTAAACGGACCACCTTCAGGGTAAGTGGCCTGCTTAAGCCGAGAAGTCAAGGAACAAAGAAATAAAAAGGAACAGCGTATGAATTTTACATGGATTACATTGATGATTCTGTCGGCAGTGGGCTTGGCCTTCTCCAGGAAAAAGTACAAACAAGGGGTTACCTGGGGCAAATCAGCTACGGTGGTGTGCGGAATTCTGGTCCTTTTCTTCGCCCTACTGAACCTTTTTGGTGGCGGGGGGCCAGGAGCCCAGAAACTCCGTAACATCGAGCAGACGTATCGCAGAGTGGCCGGGGAAAAACTGGGCAGTTATCTCGCCGACCAACAGAATTTCTCAAAAGCCCTCCTTCTCGTAAAGCCGGGGACCGAAGATCACGCCAGAACGCAGAAAATGATCGAAGGAGTACGCGAAGGCTTAGGCCGAGAAGTGGAACTTGTAAACGTGGTCAGACCTGATATCCCCGAAAAGGTTCTGGAAAGGTACCGGGAACGCATGACCCAGTCGGGAGAACCGCCCTCGGAAATGGAAAGCGAACAGCCTGAAAGCAGTGACCTGGATATCCAGCGGATGATGCAATCCATCCCCCTGGGAACATGGTTTAACGCTGATCGCCTGGATAAGACCCTCAAACCATATAAAGGCCGTTGCGATGTCGTTATTTTCGGAATGTCACTGCCCTCAGACATAGGCGCCAGCAAGATTTTAACCGCTCCGGACTCCCCTCCCATCGCAATTCTGTGGGGCGAGTCAAGGTTCGGAGAGTATGAACAAGCCATCAAAGAAGGTGACATTACGGCAGCCGTCGCACGCAATCCGCAGAGCCGCATCGAAACAGAAAAAATGCCGCCGGGAAATCTCGATAAAGCCTTCGCCAAGCGCTATCTTCTGATAACCCCGGATACAATCGATGAGATAGCCGAGAAGCACGAAGAGTTATTTCAGTGAGCTGTGCGGCCGGTAGACGGGCGCGGACGTTGCGCATATCTTCACGCAGTAATTCATGCAGTTCCTGAGCGCCGGATCTGCCGTATGAGCGTACCTCAGCTCCGTCAAGATCGAGCGAACGCACGGCGTATCCAGGGGCACAGGGAGCCAACTTGCTGTACGCCGGGGTGCGTGTCGGCCGATGTTCGATCTTCGCCGCCCCGACAAAGCGCGGTTTGCTCCGCCCGGCAAAAGCTGCAGGTACAGAGGTCACGCTGAAAACCTTCTGAAGTCAACGGTCCTCCGCGGCTCATTCCCCCCTGTTGCCGGACCGGGAACTATGGCCGCGGTCGGCGAACGTGGCCGCCCCACAGAGCCCGAATTCCACGGGCTCGCGCCCCTGGCTACCCGCCTGGACCGCTTCGCGGTCCGCGGACGATGTGCCGATATTCCGGGGCACGGTGTACCGGTGTATCGGTGTACCGGTGCGAAGGCGTCCGGGCGTTCCGGCGCCCCGAAGGGGCGCGGGTCGGTAGCCCCCGGCGTGAGCCGGGGGATGTTTGTGATTGCCAAGCCGACAACTGCGCCCGAAAAGGGCGCAGGCGGTCCATCAACCCAGTCTATGAGGAAGGCTCTTTCGCGATTCGTCGGCGGCATGCCGGTATGCCGGTGTATCAGTGTATCGCGTACGGCTTGTCAGGGCAGGGCGTCAGTTTGCAATTCATCGACGACGTCGCAAGCTCCGGACATTGATAAAGTGTCGGGGTCGATCTTTCGGCGTGCGGCGCGCTCCGTGCGCCGCTCTGCACTGCGTGCAGCTTATCCCGAACTCAGCGAACCTTCAGGTTGGCCATCCCAAAGTCCCGATCTCTCTAAAGAGAATCGGGACATGCCAAAGATACCCTTGCATCTGTCCCACGTGTGGTGATCGGCGACGCCGATCTCTGGAGTGCGGTGACCTGGCACCGCTCTGTTACGCCGCCCCCTGGGGCGGCGACCGACATTCTCTGCGATATGGTGGGCCGAACCGGGCTTCAGCCTAATCCAGAATGTATTTGTTATGCTCCATGCAGTGGCTCGTATGAAACTCGGCACCGCGACTCCATGAATACAAAACATACTAAAGTATGAACTCTGACCAGCCAAAACCGCGCGATCGACTTGTCAGAGTTCATGCTTCAGCATGTCTGCCGAGTCTCATACCGGGGTATCCGGTGGCTACACCGGCGGCCACGCTCGTACGTAAACAGTGGATACTTGTCAAAGTACTCGTCTAACAGGCGCGAGCGCGTCGGGGGATTTTGGCGCCCCGAAGGGGCGCGGGTCGGTAGCCCCCGCCGTGAGCCTGACTTTTACCCACGCGTTAGACCGTCAATGCTTACACATGAGGTTTCAATAATAAAAATAGACCCCAATCATGGTTTGTCATTGATATGCAACAACCCCAAATCAGGCAAGTCGGTGCGAATACATATACAAACATTCCCTGCGCCCCTGCGCCTCCGCGCGAGAATAAGAAAACAAAATATCCCGCAGATGAAGTTTATCCCGATTCTGCCCTAAAAGGGAGACATCGGGACTGAGACGCGGAGAATGTAAAGAAAGAATATAGAGAACCGCTAATCACGCGAATCGACGCGAATGATATCCATAGAATATGAAGCTAACCACTAATCCCGATCCTTGCAAAGGTATCGGGACTGATCTGCACTGATTGATGGTAATGTCCAACGGACGGATTCTGCTTGCCCATTGGTAAAGGTTACACTCGCAAATATGAAAATTTGTGGAGGTAACCTTACCCAATGGGAAAAGCTCTGCGGTGCAGAGCTGGTATCCTTCGATACCACGCAGAATCCTTTTTGTGTGTTGCCGTGTTTTTAGTGGCTATAATTGTCAAACGGTATGGCTATCTTATTATCTGGTCGACTTATTGTCGTGTCTGTAAACATTTATATGGGATAGCTTTTAGACACGATAATGGGCCGACACGATAATCCGGAAAAAGTGGTCTACCCATATCCGTGCTTCGTGCTCTCCGTGGCTCCGTGCGAGCATTAATATCCATATTTCATGTCAATTATCCCGCAGAGTCGCGGAGGCGCGGAGAATGGAAAATCTGGCAGAACCACGAATCAAGGACATTCCTCTAAAAACATTTTGGTATGAAGGGTGACGCTTGTCTGACGGTGTCAACTGTGTCTCAGTGTCAGGGCTTACGCCGGGGGCTACTTACCTGTGCCCCTTCGGGGCACGGCAAACCTCGTTAATAGTTTGGCATGTCTGCCGATTTACGACAGCCGTAAGGCTGTCTTTGGAGTGCGCTACGCTCTGTGTAGCGCTTTCCGATGGCGTGAACCGCAAGGTCCCGCCCATGTATGGCTGCACGCAGTGCAAAGCGGCGCACAGAGCGCGCCGATGCGTCATGCTGCACGCAGTGCTCCGAAAGATCGGCTTCGCCGATCGTAAAGCGGAGGATACCAAATCTACGACAGCCGCAAGGCTGTCTTTGGAGTGCGCTGCGGTTTCTGCAGCGCTTTTATTAAGCAATCCCAAGTGGCGCACAGAGCGCGCCGATTGGCCATGTTGCACGCAGTGCTCCGCAAGATCGGCTGACGCCGATCAGCCAGAGCTGACCAACCCACTATCATTTCGCCATTTGGGCGGTCTCCCGCCTGGATACACGGTCGGCCTCGACCGTGGTACTCACCCGAGGGCGGGGGAGTATCCATAACAGGGAGGCACGACGGCGCAATCCGTTCGGACGACGTCCGACACACCCCCGTGCGGACCGCGAAGCGGTCCAGGTGGGTAGCCACGGGCGTGAGCCCGTGGTAACCAGATGTCACCACACGTGCGCGCCCGAAAAGGGCGCGGGTTATTCGTGTATCGTCAGTAGGACAAATAACGAATGTTGACGAACGACGAACGACGCACGAAGCACACCGCACGAACTACAGGTTACAACAACGCGTGCTCCACCGCAAACTCAGCAACTAAATAACTCAACACACGTCCCAGATCCAACATTCCCCCCAGGAATTACGTCTCCATTACTGCGTTGATTGCGTGTCGTAATGTCTCTACGGAGAAGGGCTTTGAAAGGAGGTAATCCACATTCTGCGGCTTCTCATCGGCGGCATCCATCACATCGCCGAAACCTGTAACCATGATTATCGGTTTGGCCGGCGTTGTCTCTTTGATTTCGGCTGCCACCCCGTCGCCGCTCATCGTGGTCATGGCACGGTCCGTGATAACGAGGTCACAGGTCGTGCTATAGAATATCTGTAAACCTCCACGGTATGTCCTTCACCGCTTAACAGATCTTCCAGCACTTCGCGCTGAACCTCTTCGTCTTCAACTACTAAAATCTTCAGCGGGGAAACTGCTGCAGATTTGTCCTGCTCCTTTGTTTGGGTTTCACTTGCGCTGTCTGCTTTCGGTAGTTCAATGCGGAAAGTGGTCCCTTCTCCCTCGTGGCTCTCCAGTGTCATTTTCCCGTTATGACGCTCCACGGTTCCCTGCAGAGTGGCCAGCCCCAGCCCACTTCCTTCGGGGCCCTTGGTGGTGTAGAACGGATCGAGGCATTTGCGGCGTTCCTCTTCCGACATGCCGCGGCCGTTGTCGGCGAATTCCAGAACGACATAATCTTCATCCGTAAACGTTCGGATAGTGATGGTGCCTGTCCTCGGAATAGCGTCCACGGCATTGAAAATGAGGTTCGTCAGCATTTCATGCAGTTCAGGTTCGTTCCCCATGACCAGACTCTCTGAGGAAAGGTCTGTTTCGATCTTGATGTTCTTACCCGTTGCACCGGCTTCTTTTTGCCAGCGGGGTTCTGTCATAGCGATCGCTTCATGGATCACGTCGTTCAGATCTATAGGTAGGAACTTGTCCCCTTCGGCCGGACGGTAGAATTTGCGCATCCGGCGCACCGTTTCGGCGGCGGTGTTGGCTGAACTCTGGATATGCCGGAGGTATCGCATGGTGCGCTTGCGATCTTCGAGTTTGTCTGGGTTATCGAGGAGAAGCGCGGTAAAGCTTTGAATAGGGGATAACGCATTGTTAAAATCGTGGGCGATACCACTGGTCATAGTCGTAAGCGCCCGTTGTCGTTCCTGGTCAACCAACTGCTGTTGGGCGTGCCGTAACTCGCCTAATGTCTCCTGGAGTCTGGAATTGCTGTTTTGGAGCTGTGCTTCGGCCTGTTTCTGTTCCGTGATGTCCAGTAACGTTAACAGGAAGTATTGTTCATGTTCGATATGCAGGGGGGTTACTGAGGCGAGCATGGACATGCGATATGTTCCACCCTCGTTGTTACACACGGGTAAAACAACCTCCACCCGATCCTGGCGTTCGCCTGTGCGTAAAGTATGCAAAACTGTATCCCGAAGAAGACACCCCGCACAGTTTTCGCCGGCTTCGGATCCTGTGGTGTAGCAGCAACCCAACGTCTGGCCGGGTTTGAGCCCAACAAGTTCATCCGGAGACGAGCCGGTAAGATCGGCTCCGGCTCTATTTATACGGCATACTCGACGCTCCGCATCCAGAACCATCATTATAATAGGGGCACTTTGATAGATGCTTGCCAGCTCTTTCTCGTTTTCGAGCACCTTCATTTCTGCCAGTTTGCGTTCGGTGATGGGCACGTGGCAGAGCACGACACGGGGACCATTCGGTCCCTGGAAACGCGTAGCACGCAATTGGAACCACCGGTGTTCGTCCTGACTATGACACGGGTATTCCAACTCGAACGATTGTATACTGCCTGTCAAAAGATTGCGGATGTCTTGCGCTGTTTGCGCAGCATTTTCTGTAGACGTGCCGCTGGCAGTGTCGATAGTACTGAGATAATTCCTTCCCACGCCGTAGTCCGGCCATCCCAAGTCATTATCGTCGGCGAATTGGCGCCAGGCCTGATTTACAGCGATTATGTTTGCTTGTTCATCAAGTATAGCGATGTGGCTTAAAAGCGCGTCGATCGTTGATTGCCAGAATTCGTTGGCCTCCCGAAGAGAACGTTCAGCTTGTTTGCTCTCCGTGATGTCGCTGACGATACCGACGAGGGCCCGAAACGAACCATCTTCGGTGAGCATTCGGGTCCCGGCTAAATGGCCATAAAAGGTCGTGCCGTCAGGGCGCTTGTATAGCCGTTCTGTATGGACATTTTCTATTTCCCCCCGGACGAGACTGAATAATTTCCTCTTGGCCTCGCTTCGCTCCGATTCATGGGTATAATCCCAGTAGGAAGAGCCTATCAGGTCTTCCGTTCGGCACCGGAAAATCTCCGCCATAGGTTTGGAGGCGTACGTAATCGTCCCTTGTTCGTTCACTAAACAGATGCCGGCATCCGCTGTGTTTAGTATTGCTCGCAATTCTTCTCCCTGTTTTTGAAGGTTATCCCTGGCATCGGTTAGTTCGCGGAAAAGCTCTGTGTAAGGTTGCCGCAACAGGCTTGAGACAAGAGCTTTATATATGCACACAAAGCTTCCGAGTTTGAAGATGTGTCCCAAAAAATTGAAGAATCCGTAGACATCATGGTAAAGAGTGAATGACAGTTCTGCCCCGACGGTTGCAGCAAGCGCTGCTGCCACCCAGCGCCAATTTGCTTGAGCCAAATGGCTCCGCCGGCGCCAGAAAATGACGATTGCGCCTGCAATGACGGCACATAAGGCGTATTCGGCGACAATTTTGCTCGTGGTCAGGCCTCCTGATTCGGTGTACATGGTGGGAAATATACGCAGAGGCCAGATAAGTACGAGAAGGGCCGTTATTGCCGTGGCGTACGCAAGGTATATAATAGAGTCGGATCGTATCTGTCGCCTGCCGATCAGGAAGGCGGCCGCGAGCAGAGACGTGCTCTCAACCAGCCGTGCGGCTATCCAGAACTGGGTCGCCAGATTCGCCCCTTGCTCCGGAAACACCCCCATGCCTGTATAAGCAAGCGTGTGTACGAGATCCAATATGGCCACACCCGCGTACGCGACGGCAAGAAGGAAGAGCGCGTTGTTCACGACCAGGCGTCCAGACCTCTTGATCCGTGAAAAACTTAACCCTATTCCGCGGGCGTGTTGCGCGAAGATGGAACCTGCCAAAAATATTTCTCAGGCTGGCTTTGACCCTGTGCTGGAAATCAGGGACTTATGACACCTTGGGAAATTTTTGCAGGGAGTTATGGCACATACGTGAGAAATGCGTACAGCCGCCACTTCCAGAGGTCTGGCGTCGCGTATTCCATCCGATGGTGAATACGCTTACGGCAACCGCCACAGCGAACAGTTCAACCAGGGTGTGAAAAAGCAGATAGTTATACTGAGATATCGCGTAGAGGGTGGCTGTGCCTGCCAATAAGCACGCTGCCAGCAGAGCATAACGTGGCCAACCGGTCACTCGTTCGCCGGTGTGAGGGGGCGTTGTCATTTGTCGTTCCCTTCTTAGTTATTCGAGGAGAAGCGCTCGCTGGTTCTCCTGTGTGTTGTTAAAATAGTGCCTCATCTACGCATTGTTCCCACCTGCGCCCTTTTCGGGCGCAAATGCTTGTTTGGTAACCGGTAAATCCCGTCAATAGTTTGGCATGGCGAACCAAAGGTTCGCCGAATATAAAGCGGCGCACAGAGCGCGCCGATGCGTCATGCTGCACGCAGTGCTCCGAAAGATCGGCTAACGCCGATCGTAAGTGGTGTGAATCCAAAACCTACGACAGCCGTAAGGCTGTCTTTTGGAGTGCGCTACGCTCTGTGTAGCGCTTTTATTAAGCATTCCCAAGCTGCGCACGGAGCGCGACGATGGGTCATGTTTGACGCAGTGCTCCGCAAGATCGGCTGATGCCGATCAGGTCTAATCATGCGCGTCCCTTACAGGGACCCTCTCCCCAACCTCGTCGCGAACTTTGTCGCGAACCATAATCGAATCCATAGCGAAAGAGAAAAAGATATTCGACTTTAGTTTGCGACAAGGTTCGGGACAAGGTTTACTCCGGATTTCCTGTAACTTCGTCGCGAACGTTGTCGATCCCGTTGGTCACCGCTGGAATTTCATGCAGCCGCTGGTGCTTCGCAACGGGGTCGCCCACCATAATCGAACCGATATTGGTTTGCGACAAAGTTTGCGACAAAGTTAAGTCCGGTGTTCTGTGACCTCGTCGCGAACGTTGTCGCGAACCTCGTCGTGCCCCCCTCAGAACCTCGTCGCGAACGGTGTCCCGAACCAAAAATCGAGCCGAATATAAAGCTGGGCACGGCAAATACACCAAGTTCGATTTTGTCTGCATACGTGCCATCTCCCGCCTGGATACACGGTCGGCCTCGACCGTGTCCGACATCCGCACCATATGTTCATTGAACCGGCCTTTCAGGCCGGAATATGGGGTTCTTCCGTATTCACCCAAGGTTGTAACCTTGGGCTACGCTGAAACAGGGCCTTCGGCCCTTAAATTCATCATATTCCGTCTTACAGAGGTCCCGAATGGGACCGATTCACCGTAAGCCTCTCCGAACCGGAGGCCCAGGCGATCGCCTGGGGAGGCAAAAGTATAAGCGATTGGATACACGGTCGGCCTCGACCGTGGTACTCACCCGAGGCCGGGTGAGTATCCATAACAGGGAGGCGCAACGCCGCAATCCGTTCGGACGACGTCGAACACCCCACCCATGCGGACCGCGAAGCGGTCCAGGTGGGTAGCCACGGGTGTAAACCCGTGGAGATCAGGGATACCACCACACACACGCGCCCCAAAGCGGGCGCGGGTGATCCATCTGGGGTACGCCATACCTGAAATCCCTGAACCGCTAAATATCTATCAGAAAACTCACTTTTATAATGCCTCATTTTTCTGTCATCAATCTGTTTGTCGAAGAGAATAGGTCATAAAACGCATTCCTTAGTATGAACGTCCATGGTCTATATCCGCGGTAACCACTTGTCGGAGTTCATGCTTCAGCATGTCTGCCGAGTTTAATACTAGAAGCAAACACCATGCCAAATTGACTCGACAGAACGGAATGTGCTGGAGATAATAATGATCGAGGTTTCCATGGTGCCAGTATCGGGATACCAGTGTTAGCAACTCATTAGCAACATGTGTTAACAAATATTGCTAATCTGGCCAGCTCATTAGCACCTACCCCATGTTTCTACTTCCCCCTGTAATCAACCCAGTGCGCGGCTTTATGGGGTCTTGTTTCGGTTTTGGCATCAGGATTGCTACTACAGCCCGTGACTCGAAAAAAGACTGAATAACTGACCGTCCTTCTGGTGATCACAAAAAGAGCTGGAGACGGGTTAAATACAGGAAAAGAATAGCAGTGGAAGTGTTCATCGTAGATACAAATGAATTTGAATGCAATGTCCTGAAGGATTTTGTGCGGGATCTGGGGCATTCGGTTTCCGCCTGTACGGAGGTGCCGGCGTCGGTTGAGGAGTGTTGCGGCGACGGTAAGAAACCTGACATCCTGCTTCTCGGTATTCCTGCCACAGGTAGTGAAGGACGTTCGTATGTTGAGCAGATGGCCAGTGTTTGCCCCGATATTCCGCTGATCGCAGTAGCGGATATCGGCTTCATGGTGCCCAAGGAATCGGTGTTGAGCCAACACATTTTTGCCTTTGTACGTCGACCGTTGCAATTGGAAGAGTTGGACTTTCTCCTGAGTCGTTTCGGGGAAGCCTCGGCACGCGAAAGATAGTTGAAAAAGCCGGAAAAAGGAAGGGTAGAACGCAGATATGAGCGAGGAAGAAAAAGATCAAATCCTGCAGGATCTCGATAACGCGGGGTCTGAAATTCTTGTTGCCGATCTGACAGATCTGCCGCGGTTGGTCAGTATCTCCGAGACGTTTAAGCGGGTGGCTCAATCTGTCGGTGAGGACTTTCCCCGCGTAGCAAGTTCTGCGCAGACCTGCGGTTGGGTGCTGGAGCGCATTGTACTTGACGAACGGGATAATCCGGAGCAGGACATTGATCGTATCGGCGCGGGCATAACCGAGATGCGATCCGTAGTTGAAGGTTCACAGAACGATCAGGACGCCTCCTACCCCGATGAGATCGCGTCTCTGATGGATGTGGAGAATGCCACGGGTACGGCGGAAAACGGCACGGGTTCGGATCAAGAGCAGAGTGGGAGCGACGAACAGGGAACGGACACACCCGATAAAGAGTCCGCCGAGCAGGCATCTTCAGAGCAGCCGGAAACGTCCTCTGATGAGATAGAAAATGGAGAAGGGGAAGAGAGTGCCCCGCAGGGTTCGGATGATATTGAAGGTCTGGTTGACCGCGATCATTTGCTGCAGTCTGTCCAGATATCGGATCCCGACTTGGTAGGTGAATTCATCAACGAAGCCCAGGAGCACTTCGATACCGCAGACGAAAGCCTCTTGATTCTGGAGAACAATGCAGGGGATGAAGAAGCCATCAGCGCTGTTTTCCGTGCTTTCCACACCATCAAGGGCACATCCGGCTTCATGGGCTTAACCCCCATCTCCGAACTGGCGCACAAAGCGGAGAACCTGCTGGATGAGGTGCGCCACGGGCGTATTTCGTTGACCGGTGATGTTGCCGATGCTTCTTTTTCTGCGCTGGATACGCTTAAGCAGTTGGTCTCGGATCTCTCTGAGGCCTTGTCGTCCGATTCTTCCTTCACCCCGAGTGAACAGGTGGTTTCCACCACCGGGCAGTTAGTTCAGCTATTGCAAAAAGCCGGTGAAGCTGAGGGGAAAGAAGAATCCGGGGCGGCGGCAGTGTCTACGGGTGCAGCGGCTTGGAAGGAGGAAAGCGGCGAAAAAAGCAGTGCGGGTGCCCCCGGCAGTAAGGGCGGAGAGGAAGACAATACGGCCGGGGAAGGCGGCGCGCAGAGGGAAAGCGGCGATGAGCAGAGAGACGCCGGCAGCACAAGTCAGGGTTCTGCAAGCGGCGGTAATAACGCCGTCCGTCAGACCATGAAGATCGACGCGGAGAAGATCGATAACCTTCTGGATACCATCGGCGAACTGGTGATTGTAGAGTCGATCGTTACCGATCACGAAGACCTTGCCAATGTCAAGTCACCGCGTCTGCAACGCAACCTCAGCCAGCTCAGCAAAATTACACGTTCGCTTCAGGATATGGCCATGTCCATGCGCATGGTCCCCATTGACGCCACGTTCCGCAAGATGTCACGCCTGGTGCGGGATCTGGCGCGGAAAGCGGGCAAAGAGATCGAGCTCTCGGTCACCGGTAAAGAGGCCGAGATCGATAAAGGCATGGTCGAAAAGCTCAATGATCCCCTGGTGCACATGGTGCGCAATTCCGTGGATCACGGCATCGAGGACACCCCGGAAGAACGCGAACAGGCAGGTAAACCCAGAGAAGGGCATGTGCAGCTTAATGCCTTCCATGAAGGCGGAAGCATCCATATACAGATCAGCGACGACGGCAAAGGGCTGGACCGGGAAGCCATTGCGCAGCGCGCGAAAGAGCGCGGCGTTGTCTCCGAGACCGAGAGCATGAGTGACGAAGATGTGTTCAGTCTGATCTTCGAGCCGGGCTTTTCCACCGCGCAGCAGGTTACGGACGTGTCAGGACGCGGTGTAGGCATGGACGTAGTCAAAAGCAATATCGAGAACATGCGCGGCAATGTACGTATCGAATCGGAAAAGGGCAAAGGTACGACGTTCACGCTGGTCCTGCCGCTGACCATGGCGATTATCGACGGCATGCACTGCAAGGTGGGCAGCGAGCAGTATATCATCCCGCTCTTGTCCATTATCCAGTCCTTCCAGCCCACCGTCGACATGATCTCCACTGTGGCAGGCCGGGGGGAGATGGTGCCGTTCCGCGGTAACCTCGTGCCGTTGTTCCGCATCAGTGAGCTTTTCCATACCGAAGACGCGAAGCAGGACCCGACCGAGGCTATTGCGGTAGTCGTGGAAGACGCCGGGCGGCGCGCGGCGTTGCTTGTAGATGAGCTTTTGGGACAGAACCAGACCGTGATCAAAAGTCTCGGTGACGGTCTGGGTGAAGTTCCCGGGCTGGCGGGCGCGACCATTCTTTCGGATGGCAGTCCGGGACTGATTATTGACATCCACGGGGTCGTCAACATGGCCACGGGCCGTGCGCAGCAGGAGACCGCGGGGGTGTGATGGAGATTTCTGATCAGTTGTTAGTTGAAAAACTTAAGGAACGTATCCAATCAGATGGGGCGCTGTACGAATAAGCCGCGAATTCTGCAGGCATTGAAAATAAGGAAACAGGGGCATGCTGGTGGCACAGGAAAGCAAAACACAATGGCCGGGCATATCTGAGCTGGCGGGTCAGTATCTGTCCTTCGAGGTCGGGGAAATGGTTTGTGCATTGCAGAAGCACAAAGTGAAAGGGCTCGGCGAGGCGCCGGAGATCCTGACGTTTCCTGAATCACCCCGGTTCGTCAAGGGGATTGTGAACGTCAGGGGGAACGCCATTCCTTTGATTGATCTGCACGGAAGGTTCGGGATGAGGCTGAAAGCAGAATCCGAGGGGCGCGACATCATCCTGGTATGGATTCACAAAGGTTCTTTGACGCTGACGGCCGCCGTATTGACGGATGCGATTCGCGGGATCGTCGATGTCCAAACGGATCAGATCGAACCGGCACCCGCGGACACACCCCGGATGGATACGAGTATGATTCCGGGTATGGCGACAGTCCGGGGAACGGAAAGGATGCTTCTGGATCTGGATGGCATTTTCTCCGAGGACGAAGTCATCGCGCTTAAGAACATCGAGAACGACAAGCCCACGAAAGGGCCGCCGGTTAAGGGGAGCAGTCCCGACAACCGCTCTTTTTCCGCCATAAGCAACTTTGACGCTGCATCGGAGCCTACAACAGAAAAAACAAGGAGGTAACGCTATGGCCAATTCAGAAGCGGAAACAACTGAACAGACGGACATGTCGCATCTGGCCGGTAAGTACCTGACCTTTAAGCTGGGCGAAGAGGACTACGCCCTGCAGATCCTCAAGGTTCAGGAAATCATCGAGATGCAGGAGATTACCAAAGTTCCCCGGACGCCCGAATACGTCAAGGGGGTCATCAACCTGCGTGGCAAGGTTCTGCCCGTGATCGATCTGCGGCTGAAGTTCGGCCTTGAGCAACAGGAGGCTACCCGCAACACCTGCATCATTCTGGTCTACGTCCAGAGCGGGGACAGGACCATCACGATGGGCATCATCATCGATGAAGTCTCCGAGGTGCTGGACATTACAAGCGATCAGATCGAGCCGGCACCTTCCTTCGGTACGCAGGTGGATACAAGCTTTATCCTGGGGATGGCGAAGACCGAGGAATCTGTCAAGATGCTCCTGGATATCGATATGGTGCTTTCCGAGCAGGAATTTTCCGCATTACAGGACGTGGGAAAATAGGTAGCTCAGAGCGTTTTCACTGAATGGTGTAAAGCAAAACATAACATAACTACATAAGGGATAACCGACAATGTTTAAGGGAAAAAGCTTAGGGGCAAAACTGATTGCAAGTTTCTTGATCGTAGGTTTAGTGCCGTTTGCGGTAATAGGTACTATTGCATTCTTCAAGGCACAGAACGCCTTGAGGGACACCTCAAGTCAGGAATTGGAAAGTCTGCATGAAATCAAACGGAAGCAAGTGGAGGACTATTTTGCGGAACATCGCGGGGATATCGAGGTGCTGCGAAATAATATGGCAGCCCAGAAGCAGGCAGCGTTTCGTAAGCTAACCTCCATCCAGGAGATGAAGAAACGACAGGTTGAGCAACTGCTCGACAATATGAAGACGGATGTGGATGGCGCAGCGGTCGCAGCACGCGAAGCGTTTCAGGATTTCAAAGCCTATCACGACGAACAGAACACGAGTCCTACGGGGTCGCTGAATGTTTCATCAAGCGCATACAAAGACATCTATGATAAGCACCACGATGCGTTGTCAGAAGTGATGCAGCAGAAGGGCTATTACGACATGTTTCTGATCTGCTGGAAGCACGGCCACGTGCTGTTTACTGAAGCCAAAGAAAACGACCTGGGGCAGAACGTGGGCAAGGCAGACGGGCCACAAACCCGGGAAGGTCTCGGTCAGCTTTGGCGCAAAGTCCGCGAAAAAAGAGGAAACGCCATCGTCGATTTTGCCCCCTACAGCCCGAGCGGAGGGGATGAAGCGGCTTTCGTCGGTGGACCTATTCGCGACAGTGAGGGCAACCCGGTGGCGATGGTGGCTTATCAATTGCCCCACGAGAAAATCCAGAACATTGTGGGCGATCGTACGGGAATGGGTGAAACCGGTGAGAGCTACCTGATTGCCAATGATTCCGAGGCCGATACCGGCTTGGAATTCCGAAGCAATATGCAAACGATGGGTGACGGTGACTTCGTAGTAGGTGCTGAAGCCCCGCATACCCCGTATCTCGATAAGGTCATGGGCGGTGAAAAAGTCGAGGCTTTATTTCCTGACAGCAGCGGTGCTTTAGTGCTCGTCGCCGGTTCGCAACTGAATATTGACGGTGTAGAATGGGGGCTTTTCTCCAAGATTGACGCAGAGGAGGCATTTGTGCCCAAAGTGGAAGGTGACAGCAAAGACATGCTGGGCAAATACACCGATACGTACGGGTACTACGACGCTTTCCTCATCAGCCCTGAAGGGTATTGCTTCTACACCGTAGCTCAGGAATCGGATTACGAGACCAACTTAAAGGATGGTAAGTATGCATCGAGCAATCTGGGAGGGCTTGTTCGAGACGTTTTGCAGAATCGTGAATTCGGCTTTGCCGACTTTGCACCCTACGCACCGAGTGGTGATAAACCGGCCGCATTTATTGCTCAACCGCTGATGCACAACGGAGAGGTGGAGATGATCGTGGCATTGCAGTTGTCGCAGGGCCAGATCAACAGCATGGTTCAGCTCGGTTCAAGCAAGGAGGATACACTTGAATCCTACCTGGTAGGACCGGACAACCGAATGCGGTCAGATTCTATTCTGAACAGCGATTATACGGTGGATAATTCATTCGAGCGGGATTTGAAGGTGGATACAGAGGCAACGGAAAGAGCATTCAACGACGAGGATGGGTTAAAGGTTATCACAGATTATAACGGAGAACGCGTTCTTTCCGCGTTCGGTCCTGTTGATGTGTTGGGCACCACATACGCGCTGATGAGCGAGGTGAACGAGGCCCACGCGTTTGCGGCCGCAAGAACGATCCGTAATATTCTTCTGGTTATCGCGGTGGTTGCCGCAGGTGGTATTCTGGCCCTGGCCTGGGCGATGACGCGTTCCATAGCCAACCCCATTCGCCGTATTATAGAAGGCATGACCTCCGGTGCTGAACAGGTGACTTCCGCCTCGCAGCAGCTATCCAGTTCCAGCCAGTCGCTTTCGGAGAACGCCAGTGAGCAGGCCTCCAGTCTGGAAGAGTCCTCCTCGTCGCTCGAAGAAATGACGTCTCAGACAAAGCAGACGGCTGACAATGCGGATCAGGCGGAAACCGCAGTCAAAGAAACGGAGAAAGTGGTGAGTCAGGGCGTTGAATCCATGGAGCGGATGTCCAAGACGATGGAGGAGATTCGGAACTCTTCCGAAGAGACCTCCAAGATCATCAAGACCATCGACGACATCGCCTTCCAGACCAACCTGCTGGCGCTGAACGCCGCGGTCGAGGCTGCCCGGGCCGGCGAAGCCGGCAAAGGATTCGCTGTTGTGGCGGAGGAAGTCAGGAATCTGGCCCAACGGAGCTCGGAGGCAGCGCGGAACACGTCCGAACTGATCGAGCGATCTCAGACAAGTTCGCAGAACGGAGCTCAAGTGGTGGAGGAAGTATCGAACAACCTGAGCTCCATCAAGGACAGCGCGGGCAAAGTCAATACCCTTGTCGGCGAGATCTCCGCGGCAGCCAAAGAGCAGTCGCAGGGCATTGAGCAGATAAACACCGCGGTGTCTGAGATGGACAAATCCGTGCAGCAGAACGCTTCCAATTCCGAGGAAACCGCCAGTGCGGCTGAAGAAATGTCCTCGCAGGCGGAGCAGCTCAACGAGATGGTGGGGCAATTGAACAGTCTGGTCGAAGGCGATCAGGACGGAAGTGCCCAAGAGAGCGGGATCCGCCCGCAACAGCAAACCGGAAGGTCGCAAGGGCATCAGAACGCCGCCGGCTCGAGCGGTAACGCCTCGACGCATAAAAATACCGGCGGAGGTGGTAGTCAGCGTCAAGTCAGTGCCGGCTCACAGCAGTCGGGGCAGTCGCAAGCAAATTCCGGCCAAACGGGGAAGACAGCTTCAGCAAGCGGGCGGAACGAAAGCCAGAATGGGGAGCGGATGATTCCCTTAGACCAGAAGAACGAAAACGACGACAGTGAACTGAGGAATTTTTAACAGAGTGCTGCGCTTTGCCGGTGGTCTCCGGTTATGGGGTTGAAACTCAGCCGGAGACCCGGCGGGGCTGTGGCAGCACCACAGTTTCCCAAGGCAGGGAGAAGGAGGGAGATCACCTTGAAACACCAACAAAAGAAAAGGAACATTTTGTAATGGACAAAGGCAATTTCAAACAACAGAAACATAGAAAAATAAGGAGGTAAGCAAATGATACGAAACATGTCACTGAAAGCAAAATTAATCACGTTGTGTGTGGGGCTGGTGTTGGTCCCCGTCATTGTTATCAGCACATTCTCATTGATCCAGTTTAATCAATTCGGGCAAAGTGCCGTTCAGGATGCTTCCGAAGGTGTCAAAAAAGAGGCACAGGCGGGGTTGGAACACGGCGTTTCAAGTACCCATGAAGAAACCGCGGCGTTTATTCAGTCCGGACGGCGCAGTACCCAGTCCGTGGCCAAATCCGCCAGTTTAAAGAGCTATCTGGATGCCAAAGCCGGCGAGAATGAGATGCTGAATGATTTCAATCGTCGCGAGATGGAGCGCATTGTAACCGGATTGGTCAGTACCTGCGACAGTCAGGCGCAGTTGCTGGAACAGAACACGGGCGACATGGCCGCGGAAAAGGCTAAGAAAATCGCAGCCGAGCGTATCAAAAGCGTGAGCGTCGGTGATGATGGCTATGCTTTTGTAATGGATCCCCAAGGAGACCTGCTCGTTCACCCTAAGACAAGATTGGAAGGCCAGAATACCGTCTCTGATCTGGGGTTGACCGAATTTCGGGAGATCCTCAATTCCCGCAGTGCCAAGCAAGTCAAATTTCTCTCGTATGAGTTTGAAGGCAGAGAAAAGTTTGTCGCTTACCAGTTGTTTCCGGCCTGGGATTGGATCATCTGCGTGAGCGGGTATTGGGACGATCTGTCGCAAAAAGCCGCCGCAGTGTCGCGCAAACAGTTTGTCGGCGAGTTGACCTCTCTGTATGAGGCTACGCAGTTGGCCATTGATGGGCAGGATCAGAAGATGCTGGACAGGATCCGCTACGTAAACGCCGACGGTGAGATCGAAGTAGACGTTGTCGAAGGCCGGGTACAGGACGCAAACGGCAATGTGCAATCGGAGACATGGTTCCGTCAAGCCTCCGAGCTGGAACAGGGTGAAATCCATAATGCCGGTGTTATTGACCCTGAACAGGGAAATGAAGCCGATATGTTGTTGGCTGCCCCTGTGTACACTGGGGGCGAATTCCAGGGCGTGGCCGCTGTGAATCTGGACTGGTCCCTGGTCTGGGATCAACTCTCGCAATACACCTTTGGTGAGACAGGCTATGCCTATATCACGGACGCGAATGGTATTCTGATAAGCCACCCCAAGTATGCGCTCAGCGATCAGGTGGACATCACTGCTTCTAAATATGGCGAACTTGCCGACATCACCTCCTCGCAGATGCTTCAGGGAGAAAAGGGATTTGCGCGCTACACGTTTGAAGGGGTAGACAAGTTCGTAGCATTCGAACCCCTGCATGTGGGGGATAAGATCTATTCCATCGCCGCGACCAGCCCTGTGGAGGAATTCCTCGGCACCGTTCGCAGCATGGAAGAAGAGGCAACGGCCAAGCTCAGTTCTGTCACCACGGCAGTCATGCTCGGCGGCGGTGTGTTTGCGGCCATCGGCGTGCTTATCGCCTACTTTTTCAGTCGTACCATTGCGCTGAAGCTGCGGCAGATCATCGACAGTCTGCGCAGCAGCTCCGATCAGGTGACATCCGCTTCCACGCAACTTTCCAGTTCCAGTCAGCAGTTGTCGGAGAGCTCGAGCGAACAGGCTTCGAGCTTAGAGGAAACGTCTTCTTCACTGGAAGAGATGACCTCTCAGACCAAGCAGACCGCAGACAACGCCGATCAGGCGGAGAAATCCATGAAAGAGACTGAGGAACTGGTGGAACACGGCGTGGAGGCCATGCAGCGCATGTCTTCCGCGATGGAAGAGATCAAGAGTTCGTCGGAAGAGACATCGAAGATTATCAAGACCATCGACGATATTGCCTTCCAGACCAACCTGTTGGCGCTGAATGCCGCGGTTGAAGCGGCCCGCGCGGGCGAAGCCGGTAAGGGATTCGCCGTAGTCGCAGAAGAAGTGCGCAATCTGGCGCAGCGGAGTTCCGAGGCAGCGCGCAACACCTCAGAACTTATCGAGAAATCGCAAAGCAGCACCGAAAACGGATCTCAAGTAGTGGAGGAAGTCTCCAATAACCTGAGTTCGGTCAAGGAGAGTTCGAATAAGGTGAACACGCTGGTCAGCGAAATCGCTGCGGCCGCCAAAGAGCAGTCGCAGGGTATTGAGCAGATCAACACGGCTGTTTCAGAGATGGATAAAGCGGTACAGCAGAACGCCTCCACCTCGGAGGAATCCGCCAGTGCGGCCGAAGAGCTGTCTTCCCAGTCGCAGGAGCTGAACAGCATGGTTCGGCACTTGGTGGCCATCGTGGACGGCAGCAGTAACGGTAGCGGGAACGGTAATGGGTCCGGAGATTCCCATCTCGCCAAATCGGGTGCCGCTGCCAGCACCATGTCCGGAGGGCACCGAGATCATATAGGCTCGCAGCGTCCGCAGACCCAAAGCCGCATTGGACATAGCCAGGGCGGCGACAGCAACTCCGGCGGTGGCACGAGTCAGCAGTCGGCACCAGCCGGACAGCATACCGGGCATCAGCAACAAGGACAGAGTGCAAATCAGCAAAGTGAAAAGGATACAAACGAAGTGATTCCGCTGGACGATGAGGAAAAAATGAAAAACTTCTAAACGGCACTCGCTCTCGTTCGATTGCCGGCCTGCCCGGTGTGCCCGGTCAGGTCGGCTGAAGGAGAAGCGCTTTCCCCCGCGGAATACCCGGAGCAATAAGAAGGGGTGGCGCGCTTCGAAAAGCGGCAACTATACGTGAATCCACGTTCGAGACAAACAGCAATCAGCAAAAAGGAACAACATCATGCAAACACAATCTTTCAAGAGCAGGCTGACGTCGTTTGTGATCCTGGCAGCTTTCGTTCTGGCATGCTCTCACGGACAAGCTGCGGATAAGGACGAGAATAGATCGCCGCTGGCGTCGCTGAATGAACTCGGTGCGGGCACGTTCTCCGGCAAAATCCAGGCGCTGTTCATGCGCCGGAACTACGACGGGCAGGACGCCTCCAGCGGTACGCTGGCCGAGACGCTGAATTATCGGTCACCGGCGCTTGGGCCGCTCACATTGAAACTGCAGTACATCCATGCTACCCGGCTGTTTGAAGGCGGAAGCCTGGATACGGCCAATGGGCCCGCCTGGACAATCCTGAACACGGACTTCCATGTGCTGAACGAGGCGTATATCAATATGAATTTCGGCTTTCTGGACCTGCCGGAGACCGACCTTACGGTGGGGCGGCAGGTGGCGGACTACAACTTCGCCCCCACCTATGCCATTCGGCAGAAACCGCAGGCGATAGAGGCGGCGGTGGTGTCGTCCGAAGACATGATACCCGGCTTATCGTTCGAACTGGGCCATATCGAAGAGTTCAGCAGTTGGAGTACGCGGGATGGCGGCAACGATCATTACAAAGCCTCGTTTAATGAAATCGAGGACGTCATTGCCGACAGCGAAGGCATCGCTTCTCCGGACACGCATGGTATGCAGTTTGTAACCGTTTCTTCTGACGTAATTCCGCGCACAGAGATGACGGTTTACGATCTGTACGGGGAGAACCTGTACAACACATTCGGCGCCAAGGCGAACGTGGCACTTCTGGAGAGTGAAGGACTGAATATCACCTGGAAGAACCACTACATCATGCAGAAAGACGTCGGGGATTTTCCGACAGAGCTGGATGCTCAGACCATCGAATCGGCGCTCGCATTTGAGAAGGGTAACCTCATGCTGCAGCCCGGCGTGATGACCGTGTTCGGCGGTGACGGTGACAACAATCTGCGGCATCCGCTGGAGTCCACGTTGACATGGGAATACATTCTGGACTGGTTTCCGCGGCCCAACCTTGAGGGGAGCGATTCGGCGTATCTGAAAAGCACGTACACCTTTGGTGACACCCTCCTGTACGCCCTTTACTTTGTTACGGACCATGATCGGGCAACCAGCGGCGGTGCCTTCGACCAGGAACTGGACATCGTGGTCAAGCACAATGTGACGGAACGTTTTTACGTGACTTTGAAAGCCGGTTACGGCTACCGGGATAATCGCGCCGGAGCTTCCAACACGAGCCGCGAGGACTACCGGCTGTTTGTCGGGTACAAGTTCTGATTCTCTTGGCCGTACGCTTGTTCTATAGTGCGCGGCCCGCCTTCCAAAAAGAAAGAAAAAAGGGGTGACTGTATGGATTGGCTAAGGAATCTAACTATCGGGAAGCGGATCGCGTTGGGCTTCGGGGTCGTATTGCTCACACTGGCGGCGGTCGTGGTGCTTTCGTTTGTCGGGATTGACGGGATTGTGGCGAACGCCAAGGAAGTGATTTACGGAAACAGGGTGAAGTCGGAAATCACGCAAAAAGAGGTCGATCATCTGAATTGGGCTGCTGAAGTCAACAAACTGTTGAATAGTTCAGATGTTCGGACGCTCGACGTCGAGCTCGATCCGGAAAAGTGCGCCTTCGGTAAATGGCTTAACAGCGAAGAACGTGGTAAGGCGGAGAACAGGATAGACGGATTAGCTGAAGTCCTGGATAAAATTCAAAAACCGCATGAAAAACTGCACAAATCCGCCCGCGCAATCGAAGATGCCTACAAACAGGCCAACCCTCAGTTGCCCGGGATCCTGGCGGAGAAAAAAGTGGATCACTTGCGTTGGGCCGCAGCGATCCGGGATAGTCTGTTGGAGAATCAGGCTGAAGTCAATGTGGAAGTTGATCCTACGGAATGTGCACTCGGAAAATGGCTTTCTACGCAAACAGCGCAGAAAGCGTATAAAAATGGCGATGCGGCGTTTAGGAAGGCATGGAACAGAGTCGAAAATGTACACAAGGAACTGCATGAAAGTGCGAAAGCGATCAATCGCACATATGCGCAGAAGCATCCCGGTTTACGGATACTCCTGCACAAACGGTTGCTTGATCATAAAACATGGTCGGAAAAAGTCGGAAATGCGGTCATCGAGGGCGACCCCGATCTGAAGGTGGAGACGGATGAGACGAAGTGTGCGTATGGACAGTTTCTTGCCTCGGATAGATATCAGCAGTATACCCGCAATTTCCCGGCATTGGCAGAAGCGCTGAACAAAACTAAGGAGCCTCATAAAGACCTTCATGCATCCGCTGTACAGATTTCACAGGCGCTGGAAAAAGAAAAGGGTGGTAAAACGGAAGCGGAACGGATTTATCAGAATGAAACCCTGCCGGCGTTGGAAAAAATCAGGGACTCCTTTCATACGGCGATGAGCGAAGAAAGGACACTCGTCGAAGCGCAGGAGAAAGCGACCCGGATATTCCAGCGTAAGACATTACCGCTTTTGGATAAGACCCTTGGAACACTTGCAACGCTGAAAAAGGAAGCCGAACATGAACTCGAGGGCATGCGGAAAGCGGAATCCATTTACGCCAACCGTACCCAACCTCAACTTCAGAAAGTGCAGCATCTCCTGCACAATGCGGAAAATAAAGTCGCGGATAACATTATGACGGACGAAGCCATGCTGGATTCGGCTCAGGGAACACGGCGGAATGTGGCCGCCGTCGGCAGCATCGGTATCGTTGCGGGTGTTGCGCTGGCTGTGCTGATTGCTTTTGCTATCGTCAAAGCGCTGCAGAACATCATTTCCGGATTGCGCAGCGGTGCAGAGGAAGTAACGTCTGCGTCGAGTCAGCTTTCCAGTTCCAGTCAGCAGCTTTCCGAGAATTCCAGTGAACAGGCATCGAGCCTCGAAGAGACGTCTTCGTCGCTTGAGGAAATGACGTCCCAGACGAAGCAGACAGCGGAGAATGCTGATCAGGCGGAAACAGCGGTTAAAGAAACCGAGCAGGTAGTTCAAAGTGGTGTGGAATCGATGGAGCGTATGTCTAAAACGATGGAGGAGATTCGAAACTCTTCGGAGGAGACATCCAAGATTATTAAGACGATCGATGATATCGCGTTCCAGACCAACCTGCTTGCGTTGAATGCTGCGGTCGAAGCGGCCCGTGCCGGAGAGGCCGGAAAGGGGTTCGCCGTTGTGGCGGAAGAAGTACGGAACTTGGCCCAGCGCAGTTCCGAGGCTGCCCGCAATACGTCGGAGCTGATCGAGAAATCACAGGCCAGTTCGCAGAACGGAGCTCAAGTGGTGGAGGAAGTCTCGACAAACCTGAACTCCATCAAAGACAGCGCGGGAAAGGTCAACACCCTTGTTGGCGAGATCTCAGCCGCAGCCAAAGAGCAGTCGCAAGGCATAGATCAGATCAACACAGCGGTTGCTGAAATGGATAAAGCGGTCCAGCAGAACGCCTCCAATTCCGAAGAAACCGCCAGTGCGGCTGAAGAAATGTCCTCGCAGGCGGAGCAGTTGAACGAAATGGTGGGTCAACTGAGCCTGTTGGTCGGCAGTAACGGTACACAATCTGCAGACGGCGGTGTTCGCCAGGGATCGAGTGCACAAGCCCAGCCAGTCGCGGCCGGTCCGGCACAACAACCCGCACAACAGCAGGCAGCAGGTGGTTTGCAACAAGCCGGCAGCGGCCATACGGAACAGCGGCACCTCACCGGACACGTCAAGAGCGCGCACACCCGGCAGGGACACAAACACTCCGGCCAGCAGGATGGTTCTCAGAATCAGGCAAAGCGTGTAGGCGAACCTGAACACGTGACTGCTAATGGGTAACGATACAACTGCCAGAAAAATAATTTATTATGAATGGAGAAAAAAACAAGCAATTACTGGTGGTCGACGACGACCCGGCAGTTCGGGATTCGATCAGGATGTTCCTGGAGGAAGTCGGCTACACCGTGACGGCCGTAGGCGAAGGGGAGAAAGCCCTTGCCTATGCGGATCCGGAGGAAGTGGACTGTGTGCTGCTGGACCTGCGGATACCGGATATGGACGGGGTGGAGATTCTGGAGAAGCTTCGGGAGCGATTTCCGCAGCTGCCGGTGATCATCGTCTCCGGTCAGGGTGACCTGGAGGATGCGGTCCAGACGATGCGTCTGGGGGCGTGGGACTACGTCATGAAACCCTTGGGCGATATGAGCATCTTGCGGGCGCGGATCCGGAATGTGCTGGAAAGAAAAGAACTGGTGGAGGAAAACCGGGCCTACCGTGAGCAATTGGAAGAGCTTGTGGAGAAGCGGACAGAGGATCTGACACGCGCCAACGCGTTTATGGACCGGATCTTTAACCAGATGCGGGATGGTCTTGTAGTGGTGGACAGGCATTATCGGGTCGCGATGGTGAACGACGCGTACCTGAGCGTGATCGGCAGATCTCGTAAGGAGGTTATCGGGAAACCGTGTGAAGAGGTCTGTGTTCGCGAACAGGTGTGTCGCGGGGACACCCCATGCAGCTTGTTGCGCACCTTTGAGAGCGGTGAGTCTCAGTCGGTCAGGCAGCGTGTGGAAGATACGTATGATGCCATCCACATGTTTGACTTCCGCACGTACCCCGTGTTTGACGAGGGTGGCGGCATTGAAGTGGTGGCGGAAATCATGGCGGATGTCACCGAGCGGGAAGAAGCATTGAAGCAGTTGCGCTCCAGCGAGGAAAAGTACCGCACATACGTCGAGAACGCCCCGGAGGGGATTTTTACCGTCAACGCCGCAGGCGAATACATCGATGTCAATGCGGCGGCCTGTGAGATGACCGGTTACACGCGGAAAGAACTGCTCGGTATGCACATTCCGCAGCTTCATCCTTCGGAGAAGCAAGAGGAAGCTGCACTCGAATTTGAATACCTAAAGCAATACGGAACTCAACAAAGTGAAACCGTTCTCCGCACGAAAAACGGCTCAAAGGTGGATGTGTTGTTGAATGCCGTCAAGCTTGATGACAACCGCTTTATGGCTTTTTGCACCGATATTACCGAGCGGAAACGAGCGGAGAAGAGGCTCGAAGCAGCTCTGGAGGAATTGGATGTAATCCATAACAATGCGCCTATGGCCATGCTGCTGTTGGATTGGGATCGACGTGTTGTGAAGGCCAACCGGACTGTTTCATTCTTAAGCGGTCAGCCGGCGGAAAGCATGAAGGGATTGCGGGGTGGAGAAGTGTTGCAGTGTATCCACCATCTGGATAGTCCGAAGGGGTGCGGGTTCGGGCCGGAATGCGAAAACTGCAGGGTGCGTAACGCCGTGCTTGAAACTCTTGGAACCGGAAAGAATCAGGAGAACATTGAAGCATGGATCCCGATTATGCAGGGGAATGAAAGCCGAGAGGTTTGTCTGCTGGTAAATACCGCTCTTGTAGCTGTCGGAGACAGTTCCCACGTTCTTCTCTGTGCACTGGATATCACGGAGCGCAAAAAGATGGAAGACGAACTCCGCCGCACGAATGCGATGCTGGAGGAACAGACTGAACGGGCGAATAAAATGGCTCAAGAGGCGGATAAAGCCAATGCCGCGAAAAGTGAGTTTCTGGCGAAGATGAGCCACGAAATGCGCACCCCCATGAACGGCGTAATGGGGATGACCGAGCTGTTGCTAGATACCCAATTGAGCGACCAGCAACGCCAGTATGCGGAAACCGTCCAATACAGTGCAGAATCGCTGCTGACATTGATCAACGACATTCTGGATCTGTCAAAAGTAGAAGCAGACAAGCTGGAACTTGAGCGAATTTACTTCGATATCAGGTCCCTCCTCGATGATTTCGGCGAGATGATGGCGTTCAAAGCTCAGGAAAAAGGGGTGGAGTTCGTCTGCGGCGCGATGCCGGAGGTTCCGCAATCGGTGGAGGGCGATCCGGCACGCTTGCGGCAGGTACTGACGAACCTCGCCAATAATGCTGTTAAATTTACCGAGAAAGGTGAGGTGGCTGTAATGGTAACCCTGGAAAGCGTAACGGATACGGAGGCTAGACTCCGTTTCTCAGTGACCGATACCGGCGTGGGCATTCCTGAACAGAGCCAGGAGCGTTTGTTTGACGCATTCAGCCAAGTGGATACGTCTACGACTCGCAGGTACGGAGGGACAGGGCTGGGATTGGCGATATCCCAGCAACTGGTCGAACTCATGGGCGGCGAGATCGGTTTTGAATCCGAAGAAGGAAAGGGATCCAGGTTCTGGTTTACTCTTCCTTTCAGGAAACAGCATTCATGGACACCCGAGCAGCGGCAGGACGTGGATCTGAACGGTGTCCAGGTTTTACTCGTTGATGACAACACAGCGAACAGGGAAATACTGAAACGCGATCTTGAGGTGTCGGGGGCACAGGTTGAAGAAGTGCAGGACGGCGTTACCGCGCGGGAGAAACTGCGTGAATCCGACAGTTCAGGAGGGCGCTACGACCTGGTCATTATCGATGAATATCTGCCGGATCTGCCCGCGGAGGAAGTGATTGCTTCTGATAAGATGCAGCGTACAAACTCCATACTCATGAGGCCGGTAACAGAAAGCGCGTTCGGATCCGGGGCGGAGGGGGACCGTTTGCACACATACTTGACGAAACCTGTACGGCAGTCTGATTTCTTGGCTTATGTTACCCGATGCCTGGGGCGGGGCTCGGAAGAGAAGGAGTCGGGTCATCAGGATAGGGAACCTTCGCAAAGTGAGCAGCCACAACAAGGTGCCCGGATTCTGATCGTGGAGGACAGTTCGACCAATCAGCAAGTGGCGATGGGCATGCTGGGCAAGCTCAAGCTGACCGGAGAAGCTGTCTCGGACGGGCGGGCGGCGCTGGATGCATCGGCTTCCAACGCTTATGATCTGATCCTTATGGATGTGGAACTGCCGGATATGGACGGGTACGAGATCACCCGCCGTATCCGTGAACGCGAAAAGCAAAGGCAGGATGGGGCGCAGTCAGCGGACGATACAGGAATCCGTCTGCGACCGCCGGCCGATGCTGCCACGGTGCTGGGAAGGGAGCCGAGCGTGGAACAAGTTGCACCTGAAGCCAACGGAACGAAACACGAAATGCCTCATCACACGCCCATCATCGCCATGACGGCTCACGCCTTGCAGGGCGAGCGGGAAAAATGTTTGAAGGCGGGTATGGACGATTATATCGCCAAACCCATCCAGCCCGCGGTTCTGACTGATGTTCTCGGCAGATGGCTTCCGGCAGCACAGCAGAATGGAGAAGGGGTAGGGCGCCCGGTGGAGGGGAGTGATGTTTCGGATACATCGGCTGCGGTATCCGGACAAGACGACACATCCGAAGGAAACGTGTTCGATCGTTCTATTCTGATGGAGCGGGTCATGGGCGACGAGGAGATGGCGCGTACGATCATACAGGGCTTTTTAAGTGATATACCGACCCAGCTCGAAAAGTTGAAGCAGTACTTGGCGGACAGGGATATCCCTCAAGCGCGACGGCAGGCACACAGTATTAACCTAAAATCAGCAGTCAAGACCTTTTATAAGGTTGTAAAGTCCCTGATAATAGAAAGATACGTCGTATTGAGAGTTTAACCCAATGGGTGAAACGGCTTTTGCATTCATGGCAAACGCCTCGCAGCTGGCGAACAAGTAGCGCCGTCAGTGTGACCATGTCGGAGTTGAAAAACAGGGCATGCGGGCAATTGTACTTCCCGTTGAAACAAAAAATAAGAAAGGAGGTATTACTATGCCCGAACGCCCTGACACAGACCATTATAGCTCATACAGCGATAATTTCAAGGGAAAATGCACCACAGAAACGGGGACGTTTCATTGGGCGAATGACGAACATGCCCCCGTAACCCAGCACGGCTATTTGCCGTTCTTTAGCGAGTTTCTCAAAACCGGAGAGTTGTTTTCCGAGTGGGTGGCAGACTGTCCTCTCGAATACAAAAGCAACAACGCTCCCGGCAGAAACGACGTTCTGGGCACAGCGATGTTATCGGTTCTTTCCGGTCACACGCGTTACCAGCACGCCGGCTCGCTGAGCGGCGATATGGCGGCTGCTTCGATATTGGGTATTCAAAAGTTTGTTTCTCCGGATTCTCTTTCCCGGGCCATCGCAAGGATGGATGAGCAGGAGGCCCTTGCCTGGATGCGTCGCCATCTAGCTAAAGTGTATGAGCCTCTGCTGCAGCAGCCATATGTACTGGATATCGACCCGACAGTCAAACCCATTTACGGCCGC